>NZ_JBRREC010000064.1:0-29342 GCF_056760015.1 Stenotrophomonas sp. STEN029
AGCAAAGGCCTCAAAGCAAAGGCCTCAAAGCAAAGGCCTCAAAGCAAAGGCCTCAAAGCAAAGGCCTCAAAGCAAAGGCCTCAAAGCAAAGGCCTCAAAGCAAAGGCCTCACCCAGCCAACTTCCCATAAACACTGAAACCGGTAAGCCACAGTCCCAGCATGCTGCCGATATTGGTCAGCATGAAAGTCAGCACGATGCGGGTAACGCGATTCCGGTACCAGCCTTTCAGGCTCTGCGCATCATCACGCAGTTGCAGGAAATCCTGATACGTCGGCTTGCGCAGGCGCGTTTCCACCAGCGCCGAAAACGCACCGGTGGGAATGCTCAAACGGAAGGGCTTGAACGGCGCAACCACGATCGCGGTCAGAATGCTCAACGGATGGCTGGCAGCAAGCAATGCACCCAAGCCAGCCAGGCCGCCGGTGAACATCGCCCAGGTCAGCAGCATGTCGGCACCCATGCCCATGCCGCCCTTCCAGAAACCAAACCCGATCCCGCCCAGCACGATGGCCAGGATGCCCAGCGTGATCCACGGGATGTTGCGCTTCTTCGGCACCGATTCCAGCTGCTCGCGCAGCGGGCCAGGGGCGTCGGTGTCGGTTTCCAGGTAACGGGCCAGTCCGGCAAGGTGACCCGCGCCAACAACTGCCAGCACATTGCGTTGCTCGCTGTTGTGTTCCTCGCGCAGACGCGTAGCCATGTAACGGTCGCGTTCGCCGATGATGGCTTGATACAGCGCCGGGCTTTCATTGGCGAATTCGCCGAAGCTCGACTCCAGCATGTCGCCCTGCTTGAGCTTCTCGATTTCTTCTTCGCCTACATCCTCGGATGAGAACAGGCCGGCGCCCAGGCCCATCACCAGCTTGACCTTGCCGAAGAAGCCCAGGCTCTGCGAAGCGCGGCGGAAGGTGAGGCCGACATCGCGGTCGATCAGGTGCACGGGCAGGTCGTTGGCCTTGGCCAGTTCCACCGCGCGCTTCAGTTCAGCACCGGGTTCGATCCCCAACTGCTCGGCGAGACGGCGTTGGTAAGCGGCCAGCGCGAGGTTGGCGGCAAACAGCGCCACGCGGCCCTTGCGGATCACTTCGACCAGATCCAGCTGTGCCAAGGCGTTGGGGTTGGTCAGCGCCTGCAGGCGCTGCGGGTCCAGCTCGACTGCGACCGCGTCGTACTGGCCGCTGGCGATGGCCTGCTCAACCGCTTGTACGCTGGCTGCAGAGACGTGGGCGGTGCCCAGCAAGGTGTAGCGCACGCCGTCGCGTTCAACCACGCGCACAGGCTGGCCGGCGAGCAGTTCGCCGCCGGTTTCGATAGAGGAGTCAGTCATTGCTTCATTCATTGGATGGGGCGCTGTCGGCACCGTCGCCGAGTGCGCGTTGCATCTGTACCGTGTCCAGCCAGCGACCGTGCTTGCGGCCAAGGCCGCGGAACACGCCAACCAGCTCAAAGCCAAAACGTTCGTGCAGTTTGATCGACGCGGTATTGATCGGTTCGCCGATCACCGCGACCATCTGCCGGAAGCCGCGTGCGGTGCATTCGTCGATCAAGGCCTGCATCAAGGCCTTGCCAATGCCTTTACCCTGGAAGCGAGCATCGACGTAGACCGAGTTCTCCACGGTCCACTGATAGGCGATGCGGGCGCGGTAGCTGTTGGCGTAGGCGTAACCGGCTACCTCGCCGTCGATGGTGGCGACGAGATAGGGAAAGCCGCGCGTGGTGATGTCCTGCATGCGCTGCGCCATCTCCGCCGCGGTGGGGACTTCGTACTCGTAGGTGTTCACCAGCTCGCGCACCTCCACCGCGTAGATCGCGGTGATGGCCGGGATGTCAGCGGGGGTTGCGGTGCGCAGCTGCAGGGTCATGTCAGGTCCGGTCAGTCGATGTAGCGCTTGAGCAGGTCGCCGTAGGCATCGATGCGGCGGTCACGCAGGAACGGCCAGATCCGGCGCACGTGCTCGCTGCGCTGCAGGTCGACGTCGCAGACCAGCAGGGTTGCATCGGTGCCGGCTTCGGCGATGAATTCACCTTGCGGGCCCAGCACGTGGCTGTTGCCCCAGAAGTTGATGCCGGAAGCGCCCAGTGGCGAGGCTTCGTGGCCGACGCGGTTGCAGCTCAGCACCGGCACGCCGTTGGCAACGGCATGGCCGCGGTGGCTCAGCACCCAGGCATCGCGCTGGCGGTTCTTCTCGTCCTGCACATCGTCCGGGTCCCAGCCGATCGCGGTCGGGTAGAGCAGCAGCTCGGCACCGGCCAGGGCCATCAGGCGGGCGGCCTCCGGATACCACTGGTCCCAGCAGACCAGCACGCCGAGGCGACCCACCGAGGTCTCGATCGGCTTGAAGCCGATGTCGCCGGGAGTGAAGTAGAACTTCTCGTAGAAGCCCGGGTCATCGGGGATGTGCATCTTGCGGTACTTGCCCAGCAAGGTGCCGTCCTTTTCGAAGACAACGGCGGTGTTGTGGTACAGGCCAGCGGCGCGGCGCTCGAACAGCGAGCCGACGATGACCACGCCATGTTTCCTGGCCAAGGCGCCGAGATGTTCGGTGCTGGGGCCGGGAATCGGCTCGGCCAGGTCGAACTCATCCACCGATTCGTGCTGGCAGAAGTACGCGCCGTTGTGCAGTTCCTGCAGCAGCACCAGTTTCGCGCCCTGCGCGGCAGCCTCGGCTACGCGTGCATCAATCACGGCCAGGTTGGCGGCGGCATCACCGTGGTTTCGTTCCTGCACCAAGGCGACGGTAAGAGGGCTGCGCGAGTTCATGCTGCGATCCTGCGGGGGAAAGGACGAATGTTAACGCGGATGTGGGCCGGCAATGCGGTCTGGGCTGAACGGAGGGGCTGCGGAGATGGCGCCTTTACGGTAGAGCCGAGCCATGCTCGGCTGAACAGCACGTCGCGTATCCGTGCTTCATGACGCCGGAACGAACAGCAGCCGAGCATGGCTCGGCTCTACAGGTGGATCAGCTCAGTTTTTCAGCAGGCCGGCTGGCAGCTGCATGGTGATGCAGTGCAGGCTGCCGTTCTGCCAGATCAGCGAGCGGCAGGGAACCTGCACGATTTCGCGGTCGGGGAAAGCCTGTGCCAGTACGTCACGCGCGACACCATCGGCGGCGTCGCCATAGGCCGGCATCAGTACCGCGCCATTGATGATCAGGAAATTGGCGTACGAGGCTGCCAGACGGCGGCCTTCGTCCAGAACCGGCTCCGCCCAGGGCAGCGGGAACAGGCGATACGGCTTGCCGTCGCTGGTGCGCAGTGCGGCCAGTTCGGCGCCCATGGCCTGCAGCTCGGCGTAATGCGAATCTTGTGGGTCGTCGCAGTTCTGGTAAACGATGCTGTCGGCCGAGGCAAAGCGGGCGAGGGTATCGATGTGCGCGTCTGTGTCGTCGCCTTCCAGGTAGCCGTGGTCCAGCCACAGCACGCGGTCCTGCTGCATCCAGCTGGCCATGTCGGTGCTGAGTGAATCGCGGTCGCGCTCGGGGTGGCGTTCGTGCAGGCACTTCCAGGTGGTCAGCAGGGTGCCGGCACCGTCGGTGTCGATGGCGCCGCCCTCCAGCGCGAACGGAATGCTGCGAACCTGCGCGTTGTTGAACACCTGAGCCTGGTCGAGCACGCCGACAAGTTGGTCATCGAGGCTGGCTTCGAACTTGCCGCCCCAGCCGGTGAAGCGGAAATCCAGCAGCTGGAAGCTGCCGTCGGCGCGCTTGAGGGTGATCGGGCCGGAATCGCGCAACCAGGTGTCGTCGTAAGGTGCGGTGACGAACTGCACGCGATCCATGTCCACGCGGTTCGAGCGCAGGCGCATTTCCGCGTAGGTCTCGATGTCGTCATCGGCCACGCAGATCAGCACCGGCTGGTAGCGGGTGATGGCGCTGACCAGGGCGATGTAGGTTTCCTCAACCTCGGCCAGGCGCGCGGCCCAGTCGGTGTCGGCGTTCGGCCAGGCGATCAATACGCCGGACTGGGTTTCCCATTCGGCTGGAAAGCGGAGCGTTTCGTTCATTCTTCTCGGATGCTTTTTGCCCGGTCGGGCGTTGGGGCGGCAGGCCGGGGCCTGCCGCCTGGAAAGGGGTCAGCGGATCGGTGGCTTTGGCCCGATTTCATCCGGGCCGGCCTGGCGGGCGACCACGTCGATCACGCGCTGCTTCTCGAAGTACACGGTAAAAGCCGGATAAACCCAGCGGTTGATGGTTGGCCATTGCCGTTTCTGGCCGCCGCGCGGGTCCATGCGCTCGCTCGGTGCGCCGAAGCGGGCTTCCACCTCGGCCATGCTCTGGCCGCGGGCCGGGATGGCCTGGGCCGGCTTCTCCTGTGCGCGCTCGATCAGCAAAGTGTCAGCCTGCGCTGCCGGCGCGGCGGCAAGGACGGCGATCAGGCTCAGAATCTTGAATGCGTGCTTCATGGTCACATCTCCCCAGAGGACAGGTTGGGATTACAGCAAAAATTGACGATGAAAGTGTGGTCCTGCGTCGTTGTTGCTGCATGCACTCAGCCATGCGTCACCGCGGTGCCTGGCCCGGTACGCAAAAAGCCGCCCGGAAGGCGGCTTTTTGGCGTTGCCTGACCCCTGAGGATCAAGCCCTGGCTTGCGCCAGTTGGCTCAGCGCTGGCGAGCCTTGAAGCGCGGGTTCGACTTGCAGATCACGAAGATCTTGCCGCGACGGCGCACAACTTTGCAATCACGGTGACGGGTCTTCGCCGACTTCAGGGAGGACAGAACTTTCATGACATACCTCGGCGGATACTGGTAAGGAGATCTTAGGAGCGTGGCCGCGGATATGCAGGGTAACGCCCGTTCAAGCCCGCCATTCTACTGGGTATTTCCGCGCCAGTTCAAGTGCTTGCGTGCAAACGGGTGCGGGCAGGGCAGTGCGGGGCGTTAGAATAGCCCGAATCTCGTTCCAGACAGGCGTTTAAATGAGCCAATTGCCTCCCGTTCTCACCATTGATGGCCCGTCCGGGGCTGGCAAGGGTACTGTCAGCCGCATCATTGCCCGCCAGCTGGGCTGGCATTACCTGGACTCCGGCGCGCTGTATCGCGCCGTGGGTGTGGCCGCCAGCTGGGCTGATATCGATACCTCCGATGCCTCGGCGCTGGTGCGCTGCACCTTTGACACCAAGGTCCAGTTCATCGAGCAGGGCGAGAGCCTGCGGGTACTGGTCAACGGCAGCGACGCCACCGATGAGCTGCGTCTGGAGACGACGGGAGCACTGGCCTCGGCCATTGCCGCCATCCCGGAGGTGCGGGCCGCGCTGAAGGAGCGTCAGCGCGCATTCAGGGTTTTGCCCGGGTTGGTGGCTGATGGCCGAGATATGGGAACCGTCATCTTTCCTGATGCCCCATTCAAGGTTTTCCTGACCGCGAGCGCCGAGGAGCGGGCCGAGCGGCGGCATAAACAGTTGAAAGAAAAAGGGGTTTCGGTTAACTTTGAAGACCTCCTGCGTGAGATCATGGCCCGCGACGCCCGTGATGCACAGCGCGCAGTGGCGCCCCTGAGGCCGGCCGATGACGCCATCCTCATCGACACCAGCGGTATTGGCATCGACGACGTCGTTGCCAAGGTGCTGGGTCTGGTTTCCAAGGAAGCCTGATCCTCGCAGCGTTGAGTGCGGTCAGTTGATCGATCGCAGTCGTAGCAAAGATGTTGCAACAACCCGCTGCGCAATGGTGCGTGGTGGGCTTTTTCATTCACCTTCGGCCGCTGTCATGGGGTCGTCCAACAGGCTGGACAGTACGGGTTTTCGCAACAGATCCGCTGTCCATATGTTCAACTGAGTAAATCTAATGACCGAATCATTTGCAGAACTGTTTGAAGCCAGTCAGGCCAATCTGGCCAAGCTGAAGCCCGGTGCCATCGTTATCGGTACCGTCGTTGAAGTCCGCGGCGACGTGGTCGTGATCAACGCCGGCCTGAAGTCCGAAGGCATCGTGCCGATCGAACAGTTCCGTAACGACGCTGGTGAAATCGACGTGGGCGTGGGCGACCAGGTAAAGGTTGCACTGGACTCGATCGAGAACGGCTTCGGCGAAACCGTCCTGTCGCGCGAGAAGGCAAAGCGCGCCATGGTGTGGGACGAGCTGGAAGAAGCGTTGGAAAAGAACGAAACCATCACCGGTCGCATCAGCGGCAAGGTCAAGGGTGGTTTCACCGTGGATATCAAGGATGTCCGCGCATTCCTGCCCGGTTCGCTGGTCGATGTGCGCCCCGTGCGCGACCCGGCCTACCTGGAAGGCAAGGAGCTGGAATTCAAGCTCATCAAGCTGGACCGCAAGCGTAACAACGTGGTCGTGTCGCGTCGTGCAGTTGTCGAGAGCGAGCACTCGGAAGAGCGCGAGCAGCTGATGGACAAGCTGCAGGAAGGCGCAATCCTGAAGGGTGTCGTCAAGAACCTGACCGATTACGGTGCATTCGTGGACCTGGGCGGTATCGACGGCCTGCTGCACATCACCGACATGGCATGGAAGCGCGTGCGCCATCCGTCCGAAGTCGTGAACGTCGGCGACGAGCTGGACGTGCGCGTGCTGAAGTTCGACCGCGAGCGCAACCGCGTTTCGCTGGGTCTGAAGCAGCTGGGCGAAGATCCGTGGGACAACATCGCACGTCGTTACCCGGCCAACAGCCGCGTGTTCGGCAAGGTCTCCAACGTGACCGATTACGGCGCGTTCGTTGAGATCGAGCCGGGCGTGGAAGGCCTGGTGCACGTGTCCGAGATGGATTGGACCAACAAGAACGTCAACCCGTCCAAGGTTGTCCAGGTTGGTGATGAAGTCGAAGTGATGGTGCTGGACGTTGATGAAGAGCGTCGTCGTATCTCGCTGGGCATGAAGCAGGTTGCTGCCAACCCGTGGGAAACCTTCGCTGCCATCTTCAAGAAGGGCGACAAGGTTTCCGGCCAGATCAAGTCGATCACCGATTTCGGTATCTTCATCGGTCTGGACGGTGGCATCGACGGCCTGGTTCACCTGTCGGACATCAGCTGGAACACCACCGGCGAAGACGTGGTTCGCAACTTCAAGAAGGGCGACACCCTGGACGCAGTGGTCCTGGCCGTCGACCCGGAGCGCGAGCGCATCTCGCTGGGCGTCAAGCAGCTTGAGCAGGATCCGTTCGGTCAGTACATGGCTGCCAACCCGAAGGGCTCGAAGGTCGAAGGCGTCGTGAAGGAAGTTGACGCCAAGGGCGCAACCATCGAGCTGGCTGACGGCATCGAAGGTTACGTTTCGGCACGTGACGTCGCCAACGAACGCGTCGACGACGCGACCCAGTTCCTGAAGGTCGGTGACAAGATCGAAGCCAAGTTCGTGGGCATGGATCGCAAGGGCCGTACCCTGCAGCTGTCGATCAAGGCCAAGGACGATGCGGAAATGCGCGAAGTGCTGGAGGAATACCAGTCCTCTTCGGCTTCCAGCGGCACCACCCAGCTGGGCGCGCTGCTGCGTGCACAGCTGAACGGCAACAAGTCCGAGTAATCGGCTTCCTGTTGTAGATTTGACCTGGCGGCCCGGTCATCAGTCCGGGCCGTTTCAGGGTAAGACCCTGCCATTGACGAGTACGCAATGACCAAATCCGAATTGATCGAAATCCTCGCGCGCCATCAGGCGCACCTGAAGGCTGATGATGTCGATCTGGCGGTGAAGTCGTTGCTGGAAATGATGGGTGGGGCGCTGTCCTCCGGCGATCGCATCGAGATCCGCGGTTTCGGCAGTTTTTCCCTGCATTACCGCCCGCCGCGTCTTGGCCGCAACCCGAAGACGGGTGAGTCGGTTGCGCTGCCGGGCAAGCATGTGCCGCATTTCAAGCCGGGCAAGGAGCTGCGCGAGCGCGTCAGTTCTGTGGTGCCGCTGGAAAGCGACCCTGCCTGAGTGGTCCTGGCTGGGTGTTGCGCAGCAGATTGACTGCTGCCATTTCTTCCGCTGAACGGTAAGCTACGGGCTCTTGTTACAGGAGTAAGCCGGCGCATGAAGACCGTTCGATTAGTGATTCTGCTGGCAGTGTTGATAGGCGGTCTGGTGATCGGCTCGCTCAACTCGCAGCCCATCGAAATCAGCCTTGCGTTCTGGGTGCTCAAGACCACCTCGGGTATCGCAATCATTGCATCGCTGTTGCTCGGCGCCCTGGTGGGCGGGGGCATGGTGATGGCGGCGCTGGTGGTGCCGATGTACACCAAACTGCGTCGCGCCAACAAAGCTGCTGCCCTGACGGCATCAGAACCTGCTGCGCCTGCCGCGCAGACGCCTTCTCCTTTTGACGGACGCTGAGCAACGATGGCCTTCATCAGTGAGTGGTTCTGGTTTTTCCTGTGCCTGCCGGTTGCCGCGATCGCCGGCTGGGTGATTGGTCGTCGCAGTGGTCAACGCCACAGCGAGAATCAGGTCACCCGTCTTTCCAGTACCTATTTCCGCGGCTTGAACTATCTGCTCAACGAGCAGCCGGACAAGGCCATCGAGTTGTTCCTGCATATTGCGGAACTGGACAAGGAAACCTTCGAGACCCAGGTTGCGCTGGGACACCTGTTCCGTCGTCGTGGTGAAGTGGACCGGGCGATCCGCCTGCACCAAGGTCTGGTCAATCGCAATGACCTGAGTGACACGCAGCGCGTGCAGGCCTTGCTTGCGCTCGGCGAGGACTATATGAAGTCCGGCCTGCTGGATCGTGCCGAAACCGTGTTCACCGAGTTGGCGCAGCTCGACCAGCGTGCCCCGCAGGCCTTGAAACATCTGATCGGCATCTACCAGGCCGAGCGCGATTGGGAAAAGGCCATCGAGAACGCAACCCGCTATGAAGCGGTCACCGACGAGCCGATGGGCAAGCTGATCGGGCAGTTTGAATGCGAACTGGCCGAGCGTTACCGCGCGGCCGGGCGGTTGGATGACGCGCGTGCGGCGATCAACCGGGCCAATGTCGCCGATGCGATGAGTGTGCGCGCAGGCATCATCGAAGGTCGCCTGGAAAGCGATTTCGGCAACGACGAAGCGGCCGTGCGCGCGTTTGAGCGGGCGGCACGCAATGATCCGGACTACCTGCCCGAAATCCTGCCGCAGTTGCTGAAGAACTACCGCAATGTCGGTGATCTCGCAGGCGCACGTGCGTTCCTGGCTGAGATGACCGAGCACTACCGCGGCATCGCGCCGGTGTTGGCGCTCACCCGCTTGATGGAAGAGCAGGAGGGGCCGGCACCTGCACGCGCCTATCTGGGGCGCCAGCTCAAGGATCGGCCATCGGTGCGCGGTGAGTCCGCCTTGATCGATCTGACCTTGGCCGAAGGTGCTGATCCGGTCGCCACCCTGCAGGACCTCAAGCACATCACCGATCAGTTGCTGGTCCGCAATCCAGCCTATCGCTGCACGCGTTGCGGCTTCGGTGCGCGGACGCACCACTGGCAGTGTCCCAGCTGCAAGGAATGGGGTACGGTCAAGCCGCTATTGAACTTCGCGGTGCTCTGAGTGCCGGGACCGCATTACTGGTTGGTGCTGCTGGTGCTGGCTACCGCAGCAGCGGTAACCTGGCTGGCGATCCGCTATGCGCGCTGGCAGCAATTGATCGACCAGCCTGGTGAGCGTCGCAGTCACATCGTATCGACTCCCCGCGGCGGCGGCATCGGCATTGTGGTTTCACAACTGCTGGCCTGCGCGTTGGGTGCTGTGTGGTTGCCGGGCCATGCGCTCGTGCTGTTGGTGTTCGCGCTTGGCCTGTTGATGGTGGCGGGAATCGGCTGGTGGGACGATCACCGTTCGCTGCCCGCGTTGCCACGGCTATGCGTTCACTTGTTGGCCGGACTGATGCTGGCGGTATTGGTATGGCTGGGCACCGGTAGTCTGCTGAAGGCCGTGTTCTGTTTTGGACTGGCCGTGTCGCTGGTGAACATCTGGAACTTCATGGATGGCATCAATGGCTTGGCCACTACCCAGGCCATCCTGGTCGGGCTGGGGGCGGCATGGATGCTGCCGGCGCCCTATGCGTTGTCCGGCTGGGTGCTGGCAGCAGGTTGTGCGGGATTCCTGCCATTCAACTTTCCCCGGGCTCGGATTTTCATGGGTGACGTGGGTAGTGGCGCGCTTGGCTATCTGGTGGCCGGTCTGCTGGCGCTTGGGCTGAGTGTTACCGACAGGGCGCCGGTACTGTGGCTGATGTTGCCGGCGGTATTTCTGGCGGATTCGGGCTTCACGTTGTTTTCACGAATGCTGAAAGGCGAGCAATGGATGCAGCCGCATACCCAGCATCTGTATCAACGCTTTGTGAAGCGTGAATACAGTCACGTAGCTGTTACGCTGGGGTATTCGCTCTTCAGCCTTGTGGGGCTTACACTTGCAGTGCAATTTTCAAGGCTTCCCCTAGGTTGGGGGTGGGCAGGGGGTGTTACCTGGCTGGCTGCTACGGCACTGGCATGGGCCCTTCTGCGTGCGAAGGCACTTAATTAAGGACAGAGTTCTTTATGGCGTCTTGGTTCGAGCGCTTTGTTGGCGGTGGCCCACGCTATGCGGTAATGCTTCACGACCTGGTGATGGTCTGGTTGTGTTGGCAGTTACTGCTGATGGCACGCTTTGCCTTGCTGGATGCCGGTCCCGTTCATCCCTGGTTTTCGCTCGATGTTGCGGCGGTCATTGCGATCCAGGCGGTCGCGTTCTGGAAGGTTGGGCTGTACCGGGGCCTGTGGCGATTTGCGTCGGTTGCCGACCTGATCAATATCTTCAAGGCCAGCTTCATCGGGCTGCTGGCGATAGTCATGGTGTTTTCCTATCGTCGTCTGGAAGGTATTCCAATATCCGTGTTGGTGGTTTACCCCTTCGCGTTGTCCGCGATGCTGGGTGGACCCCGCCTGCTTTACCGAGCATGGAAGGACTACCAGGCACAGCATTCGGATGCCCGCGCACGGCGCGTGCTGGTATTGGGGGCCGGTCAGGCTGCCGAGTCACTGATCAAGGATCTGCGTCGGTCCGGCGACTATGAGCCGGTGGGCTTGCTGGATGACTCCCCACATCTGCAGGGCGCTTGGTTGCATGGCGCGGCAATTCTCGGCACCTTGGACGAGGTTGCGGTGGTTGCAAAAGAGACCAGCGCCAAACTGCTGGTCATTGCAATTCCCACGCTTGATGCCGCGGGCATGCAGCGGGTGGTAGCACTTTGTGAGAGCACCGGTTTGCCATTCCGCACGGTTCCGCGATTGACCGATATTCTGGAAGGCAGCTCGCTGCCAGGTCAGCTCAAGGAAGTCGCCATCGAGGACCTGCTTGGGCGCAAGCCCATCCTGCCGGATTGGGAGCTGCTGCGCAGCTGGCTGCGCGGGCGTACCGTGCTGGTGACTGGCGGTGGTGGCTCCATTGGTTCGGAGCTTTGTCGTCAGTGCGCACGGCATGGCGTATCGCGCATCGTGGTTCTGGAAATCAGCGAGCTGCTGATGATCAACATCCAGGCGGAGCTGAGCAGGAGCTTCCCGGATCTGGAGATCCACTGCGTGCTAGGTGATTGCGGCGATCCCGCGGTCATCCGCCACGCGCTGCATAGCTACAACCCCGATACGGTGTTCCATGCTGCCGCCTACAAACAAGTGCCGTTGTTGGAGGCACAGTTGCGCGAAGCAGTGCGCAACAACACCTTGTCGACCGAATGTGTTGCAACAGCCTGTATTGAGTCGCGGGTCGAGAACTTCGTCTTCATTTCGACCGACAAGGCGGTTGATCCGGCCAATGCTTTGGGCGCAACCAAGCGCTACGCCGAGATGATCTGCCAGAGCTTGAACCGGCGCAGCGCCCACACCCGCTTTGTCACCGTTCGTTTCGGCAATGTGCTGGGCTCGGTGGGGAGCGTGGTGCCGATGTTCCGTGAGCAGATCCGCAAGGGCGGCCCGATTACCGTCACCCATCCCGATGTAAGTCGCTATTTCATGACGATTCCGGAGGCCTGTCTGTTGATTCTGCAGGCGGCGGCTTCGTCTTCACGTGGGGCGATCTACATGTTGGACATGGGCGAGCCGGTGTTCATTCGCCACCTTGCCGAGCAGATGATCAGGTTGGCGGGCAAGCAGCCCGGGATCGATGTTCCCATCGTCTACACCGGCTTGCGCCCGGGGGAGAAGCTGCACGAGAGCTTGTTCTACGCCGACGAGAACTGCCAGCCGACGGCGCATCCGAAAGTAATGGCCGCAGGGGTGCGCGAGTTCTCTCCAGAGTTGGTATTGAACAACGTGGCGGCACTCCGGAAGGCTGTTGCAGCCTATGATGTGGAGGCGATGCGCATTATCCTTTCGGCAACGATTCCCGAATTCATGTCTGCCGAAGACGTGACGGAACAGTCGGCGGGGGGCAATATTGTTCCGTTTCCCAACTCCAAAGAAGGTGGAAGAAGTCACTGATGCACGGTCGAATCAAAAAAGCGGTATTCCCCGTTGCCGGGCTTGGAACGCGCTTCCTGCCGGCCACTAAAACCGTGCCGAAGGAAATGCTGCCGATCATTGATCGGCCGTTGATCCAGTACGCGGTTGATGAGGCGATCGAGGCCGGTTGCGATACGTTGATCTTCATCACCAACCGCTACAAACATGCGGTCGCTGACTACTTCGACAAGGCCTACGAACTGGAGCAGAAGCTGGAGCGCGCTGGCAAGCAGGAGCAGCTGGAGCTGATTCGGCACGTTTTGCCCAAGGGCGTGCGTGCGGTGTTCGTGACCCAGACCGAAGCGCTTGGTCTTGGCCATGCCGTGCTGTGTGCCAAAGCGATCGTTGGGGATGAGCCGTTCGCGGTGCTGTTGCCGGACGACCTGATCTGGAACCGCGGCGACGGCGCGCTCAAGCAGATGGCCGATCTGAATGCTGCCACCGGCGCCAGCGTCATTGCGGTGGAAGACGTGCCGCACGACAAGACCGGTAGCTACGGCATCGTTGCCACCGACAAGTTTGATGGCCGCAAGGGGCATATCAGCCAGATCGTTGAAAAGCCGAAGCCGGAAGATGCGCCGAGTGATCTGGCGGTCGTTGGTCGCTACGTGCTTAGTCCGAAGATCTTCGAGTTGCTGGAGGCCACCGGCGCCGGCGCAGGTGGCGAGATCCAGCTGACCGATGCGATCGCGCAGCTGCTCAAGACCGAGCAGGTAGATGCGTATCGCTTTGAAGGTACGCGTTTTGACTGCGGTACGCATCTGGGCCTGGTCGAGGCCACTATGCGTTTTGCGCTGGAGAACGAGAAGTTGGCTGGGCCGGCGCGCGAGATGATGCAGAGGATGCTGGCGGAGTGACTGCTGGCTGGCATTGTGGGCGCTGATGCTGTTTGTCAGCGTTGTTGAAAGGCGGCCGGGAGGCCGCCTTTTTGCTTTCTTGGGGCTGCTGCTGTTCTGTAGAGCTTAGCTGTCTGGAAAGTGCTTGCCGAGCATGGCTCGGCACTACATGTGTTTCGGACAGTGGCTAGAGTGCGGGGAAAACAACGAAGAAGGCGGCCATGAGGCCGCCTTCTTCAATCAGCGCAACAGCAAACCGCTTACAGCGATTCAAAGATACCCGCAGCGCCCATGCCGGTACCGATACACATGGTGACCATGCCGTACTTCTGCTGGCGACGGCGCAGGCCGTGCAGCAGGGTGGCGGTGCGGATCGCGCCGGTGGCGCCCAGCGGGTGGCCCAGGGCGATGGCGCCGCCCAGCGGGTTGACCTTGGACGGATCCAGCCCGCAATCACGGATGACCGCCAGCGACTGCGCGGCAAAAGCTTCGTTGAGCTCGATCCAATCCAGCTGGTCCTGGCTCAGGCCAGCCTGCTTCAGTGCCTTCGGAATCGCCGCGATCGGGCCGATGCCCATCACTTCCGGGCGCACGCCGGCGACCGAGAAGCTGACGAAGCGGGCCAGCGGGGTCAGGCCGTAGTCCTTGATCGCCTGCTCGGAGGCCAGCAGCACCGCACCGGCACCATCGCTCATCTGCGAGGAATTGCCTGCAGTGACCGAACCGCCGAACTGGCCGTTGCGGAACACCGGGCGCAGCTTGGCCAGGCCTTCTGCGGACGAATCCAGGCGCGGGCCTTCGTCGGTGTCGGCCAGCTTGGTGCGGGTGATGATGCGCTTGCCATCGGCCACGTCAGGCAGGTGCGAGACGATGTCGTAGGGGCTGATCTCGTCCTTGAACTCGCCGTTCTGGATCGCGGCGATGGCCTTCTGGTGCGAGGCCAGGGCGAATGCGTCCTGTTCTTCGCGCGAGACCTTCCATTCCTCGGCGACCTTCTCGGCGGTGATGCCCATGCCGTAGGCGATGGCGACGTGGTCGTTGTCGAACACGCTCGGTGCCATCGCGATCTTGTTGCCCATCATCGGCACCATCGACATCGACTCGGTGCCGCCGGCCAGCATCAGGTCGCTGTTGCCCAGACGGATCTGGTCAGCGGCCATCGCCACGGCCTGCAGGCCGGACGAGCAGAAGCGGTTCACCGTCTGCGCGGCGATGGTGTTGGGCAGGCCTGCCAGCAGCACGCCGATGCGCGCCACGTTCATGCCTTGCTCGGCTTCAGGCATAGCGCAGCCGATGATGGCGTCGTCGATGCGGTTGACGTCCACGCCCGGGGCCTGTGCGACCACGGAGCGGAGTACGTGGGCGAGCATGTCGTCCGGGCGGGTGTTGCGGAACATGCCCTTGGGCGCCTTGCCAACCGGGGTGCGGGTGGCGGCGACGATGTAGGCGTCCTGGATTTGCTTGGTCATTGCAGTGATCTCTTCAATAGGTGTGAGCGTGAGGGCGGGCGAGGGCGGCGCGGGCACCGCCCCCCCCCGGCCCCCGGCCACAGTTCCGCAGCGGCTTGCCGGTGGTCAGCATGTGCGCGATGCGGGCCTGGGTCTTTTCCTGCTGGGCCAGTTCGACGAAGTGCTTGCGCTCCAGGGTCAGCAGCCACTCTTCGTCGACCACGCTGTTGCGGTCGACCTTGCCGCCGCACAACACGGTGGCGATGCGCTCGGCAATCTCATAGTCGTAGGGGCTGATGAAGCGGCCTTCCAGCATGTTGACCAGCATCATCTTGAAGGTGGCAATGCCAACGTCGCCGGCCACGCGGATGCGACGTGCCGGCATCGGCGGACGGTAGCCGCCTTCGGCCAGCGCGGTGACTTCGGCCTTGGCGATGTGCAGCAGCTCGAAGCTGTTGAACACGACCTTGTCGGTGCCGCGCATCAGGCCCAATTCCTTGGCGTTGACCGCCGAGTTGGAGACCTTGGCCATGGCAACCGTTTCGAAGGTCTTCTTCAGTTCGGCGAACACGTCGCCGTCCGGGCCAGCTGCCTGCGAGGCGCGCACGGCGATTTCCTTCAGGCCGCCACCAGCAGGCAACAGGCCGACGCCGGCCTCCACCAGGCCGATGTAGCTCTCCAGCGCCGCAACCGACTTGGCCGCATGCATCTGGAATTCACAGCCGCCGCCAAGCGCCAGGCCGCGCACCGCGGTGACAACCGGCACGGTTGCGTATTTGATGCGCTGGCTGGTGCGCTGGAAGTTGGCAACCATCGCCTCGAACTCGGCGAACTTGCCAGCCTTCAACGCGCCCAGTGCGCCGGACAGATCGGCGCCGGCAGAGAAGGGCTCCTTGTTCTGCCAGATCACCACGCCCTTGAACTGCTTCTCGGACAAGGCAATCGCGTGCTGGATGCCGTCCAGGACCTGGTCGGAGACGGTGTTCATCTTGGTCTTGAAGCTGATGACGCCGATGCCATCGCCGTCGGTCCACAGACGGATGCCGTCGTTCTCGAACACGGTTTCGCCCTGCGCGAATTTCTCGCCCAGCAGTGCGTCCGGGAAGCGCTGGCGCTGGTACACCGGCAACGACGAGCGCGGCATCAGTGCGTTCTGCGACGGGCTGTAGCTGCCTTCGGCGGCATGCACACCGTCACGGCCGTCCAGTACCCAGGCCGGCAGCGGGGCATTGCTCATGCTCTTGCCGGCCGCGATGTCGTCGGCGATCCACTGCGCCACCTGCTTCCAACCGGCAGCCTGCCAGGTCTCAAACGGGCCCAAGGACCAGCCGTAACCCCAGCGGATGGCCAGGTCGACGTCGCGCGCGGTTTCGGCGATGTCGGCCAGGTGGTAGGCGCTGTAGTGGAACAGGTCGCGGAAGGTCGCCCACAGGAACTGAGCGTGCGGGTGCTGGCTTTCGCGCAGCTTGGCGAACTTTTCGGCCGGGTTCTTGATCTTCAGGATCTCGACCACTTCCGGTGCGGCGACGCGGTCGGCCGGACGGTAGTCCTGCTTCTCAAGGTCGATGACCATGATGTCCTTGCCGACCTTGCGGAAGATGCCGGCGCCGGTCTTCTGGCCCAATGCACCCTTGCCGATCAGCGCGCCCAGCCATACCGGCGCGTTGAAGTACTTGTGCCACGGGTCGTCGGGCAGGGTGTCGCCCATGGTCTTGATGACGTGGGCCATGGTGTCCAGGCCGACCACGTCGGAGGTGCGATACGTAGCCGACTTCGGGCGGCCGACCAGTGGCCCGGTCAGGCCGTCCACTTCGTCAAAGCCCAGGCCGAACTGCTGGGTGTGGTGGATGGTCGACAGGATCGAGAACACGCCGATGCGGTTGCCGATGAAGTTCGGGGTGTCCTTGGCGTAGACCACGCCCTTGCCCAGGTTGGTGGTCAGGAAGGTTTCCAGGCCTTCCAGCACCGACTTGTCGGTGGTCTTGGCCGGGATCAGCTCCGCCAGGTGCATGTAGCGCGGCGGGTTGAAGAAATGCACGCCGCTGAAACGGTGGCGGAGTTCTTCCGGCAGCACGTCGGCCAGCTTGTTGATGCCCAGGCCCGAGGTATTGGAGGCCAGTACCGCGTGTTCGTTCACGAACGGCGCGATCTTCTTGTACAGGTCCTGCTTCCAGTCCATCCGTTCTGCGATGGCTTCGATGATCAGGTCGCAGTCGCGCAGCTGCTCCAGCCCGGAGTCGTAATTGGCCGGGGTGATGGCTTCGGCCAGCGCCTTGCTGGCCAGCGGGGCCGGGCTCAGCTTGCCGAGGTTGGCGATGGCCTTGAGCACGATGCCGTCGGCAGGACCTTCCTTGGCGGCCAGGTCGAACAGCACGGTGTCGACGCCGGCATTGGTCAGGTGGGCGGCGATCTGCGCACCCATGACGCCTGCGCCAAGTACGGCGGCGCGGCGGACAAGCAGGGAATTGGACATATCGATAAACCTTTGGTCTGCGATGACGGTTGGATCAGGGAACGACGGGGGAGGTCGGATTACGCACGCTGGCGCGGAACCCGGCTTCGGCGAAATGGATCAATTCCTGCGCGGCCTTGCTGCGGTGCTCGGCCTCGCTGATGTTGTGGGGGCGCTTGATCAGCCCGAAATCGGCCATGGCATAGGTCAGCGAACCGGCCAGGAAGTCCAGGCGCCAGTACAGCTCTTCCTTGCTCAGGCCCGGGATGCAGGCGTCGATGGCCTTGCCGAACTCGCGCAGCACATGGCCGTAGTGGTCGGACAGGAACTTGCGCAGGTTGTCGTTTTTCTCCGCATAGGCGCGGGCGATGACGCGGACGAAGGCGCCGCCGCTCTGGCGGTCCTGGGCCAAGGCCAGGGCGGGCTCGACGAAGGCTGCCAGTACTGCACGCAGATCGCCGGGCTGGCTGCTGCGTGCCAGCTGCAGCTGGCCCAGGCGGGCGGCGGTCATCTCGTCCATGCGACGGCGGAACACTTCATTGACCAGGTTGTCCTTGGACCCGAAGTGGTAGTTGACCGCAGCAATGTTTACATCGGCGTGACTGGTCACCTGGCGCAGTGAAGTGCCGGCAAAGCCGTATTGGGCGAACAGTTCCTCGGCCGCGCCGAGGATGCGGTCCTTGGTGGAGAAGCTGGCGGGTTTGCCCATGGCTGGCTCAATCAATCAAACGATTGTTTGGATCCTACGCCCGGCCGCCCGCCTGGGTCATGCTGCGGCGCAGCATCATTCATCTGCCGCTGTGCAAACGTCGGGGTCACCCGGTAGAATTAGCCACCGCAATTCAGGCTAAGCCCGCGTCCGCACGCGGGTTTTTTCATGTACCCTCGGGCCGACCGGCCCACTACCGGAGAATTTCCATGGCGCTCGAGCGCACTCTTTCCATCATCAAGCCCGACGCCGTTGCCAAGAACGTGATCGGTGAAATCTACGCCCGCTTCGAAAAGGCCGGTCTGAAGGTTGTCGCTGCAAAGTACAAGCAGCTGTCGCGCCGTGAAGCCGAAGGCTTCTACGCCGTGCACCGCGAGCGTCCGTTCTTCAACGCGCTGGTCGAGTTCATGATCTCCGGCCCGGTGATGATCCAGGCCCTGGAAGGCGAGAACGCCGTCCTGGCCCACCGCGACCTGCTGGGCGCCACCAACCCGAAGGACGCAGCGCCGGGCACCATCCGCGCTGATTTCGCTGATTCGATCGACGCCAACGCCGCCCACGGTTCGGATTCGGTCGAGAACGCAGCCAACGAAGTGGCTTACTTCTTTGCTGCCACCGAAGTGGTTTCGCGTTAATTAGAGGTTGAAGTCGTGAACGAGGTCGTACAGACACCCGCCATCCAGCCGTTGCCGAAAACGGCAGCCACCGCTGGCAAGCAGAACCTGCTCGACCTTGATCGCGCGGGCCTGGAAAAGTTCTTCGTCGAAACCCTCGGCGAGCAGAAGTTCCGTGCCCATCAGGTGATGAAGTGGATCCACCATCGCTACGTCACCGATTTCGACCAGATGACCGACCTCGGCAAGTCGCTGCGCGCCAAGCTGCAGCAGCATGCCGAGGTCGTCGTCCCGAACATCGTGTTCGACAAACCCTCGAACGACGGCACCCACAAGTGGCTGCTGGCGATGGGCGTGGATGGCAAGAACGCCATCGAAACCGTCTACATCCCCGACAAGACCCGCGGCACGCTGTGCGTGTCCTCGCAGGTCGGCTGCGGTTTGAACTGCACCTTCTGTTCGACTGCTACCCAGGGTTTCAACCGCAACCTGACCACCGCCGAGATCATCGGCCAGGTGTGGGTTGCCGCGCGCCACCTGGGCAACGTGCCGCACCAGATGCGCCGTCTCACCAATGTGGTGATGATGGGCATGGGCGAGCCGTTGATGAATTTCGACAACGTCATCCGCGCCATGAGCATCATGCGCGATGACCTGGGCTACGGCCTGGCCAACAAGCGGGTGACCTTGTCCACCTCGGGCCTGGTGCCGCAGATCGATCGGCTGTCGGTCGAGAGCGATGTGTCGCTGGCGGTGTCGCTGCATGCGCCAAACGACGAGCTGCGCGAAACGCTGGTGCCGCTCAACAAGAAATACCCGATTGCCGAGCTGATGGCTTCGTGCGCGCGTTACCTGCGCGGCAACAAGAAGCGCGACTCGGTGACTTTTGAATACACCTTGATGAAGGGCATCAACGATCAGCCTGAGCACGCCCGCCAGCTGGCACGGCTGATGCGCCAGTTCGATAACGCCGTGCAGGCCAAGGATTCGGGCAAGGTCAATCTGATTCCGTTCAACCCGTTCCCGGGTACGCGCTATGAGCGCTCGGACGAGGAGCAGATCCGTGCATTCCAGAAGATCCTGCTGGATTCACAGGTGTTGACCATGGTTCGCCGCACCCGTGGTGACGACATCGATGCCGCCTGCGGCCAGCTCAAGGGCCAGGTGATGGATCGTACCCGTCGCCAGGCCGAGTTCAATCGCCTGCTGCAGGAACAGGAAGGCGGGGATGCGGTCGCCTGATCGCTGGCTACTGCTGTTGGTCCTGCTCGCGCTCAGTGCAGGGTGCGTGCGGGACAAGCTCACGATCGAACGCCCGCAGATCATGGCGCCGGATTACAGCGTCAAGCAGGACAAGACCGCGCACAAGCGGATGCGTTACCAGGAGCTTCTGCGCCTTTCCGGTGATCGCTTCGGGCGCGGGCAGCTGGACGAAGCCCTGCAGTTTGCGCGCTCAGCACAGAAGCTGGAGTCCGGATCGCCTGACGCTTACACCATGCAGGCGGTGATTGAGGGGCAGAAAGGCAACGCCGAGGCGGCAGGTGTGCTGTACCGCAAGGCAGCCGAGCTCGCTCCGCAGCAGGGCGATGTACTCAATAATTACGGAGCTTGGTTGTGTGGCAGCGGCCACCCGGCAGAGGCTCTGGTCTGGTTTGATCGGGCCTTGGCTGATCCGAACTATGACGGGCGCGCAGATGCCCTGGCCAATGCTGGCGGCTGCGCCCTGGATGCGGGGCAGCGTGAACGGGCCGAGGACAATCTTCGCCAGGCACTGGGATTGGCGCCGGACAATGCTTATGCGCTGGAGGCCATGACCCGCAATGAAGTGCTGCACGGTCGCTATTTTGAGGCCAGGGCCTTCTACCAGCGGCGTTTGGCGGCTGCGCCGGCCACGGTTTCCGTGTTACAACTTGCCATTCAGATTGAAGAGCGACTCGGCGACAGGACGGCTGCCGGTCGGTTCCAGCAGCGGTTGCGCGAAGAGTTTCCTTCGCCAGCAACCTCGAATCCCCAAGGCTGACGCATTGTGATCAACGATCCGGGTGTAAATGCTTTAGATGGTGTAGTGGGTTGTGGTGAGCAGCTGCGCAGGGCGCGTGAGGCCGCCGGTTTGTCGTTGGACCAGGTTGCCGCCCAGTTGCGCATGCCGCAGCAGGTGGTTGCCGCGCTGGAAGCCGAAGAATGGTCGCGCTTGGGTGCATCGGTGTTCGTGCGTGGTCAGCTGCGCAGTTACGCGCGCCTGTTGAAGGTCGACCTTGGGGGCTTGCTGGAACAGGCGCGGATCGCGCCGGTCGAGCCGCCCAAGCTGGTCAGTCATACCCACACCCCGCGGTTGAAGCGTGCGGCCGAGAATATCGGGCGTCGTGCCGTGTACGTGGTGATCACGGCGGTACTGGCGGTGCCGGTCTGGTATGTGATCAGTGGCAGTTCCAATAGCGCCCCGCCCAGCACCGCTTCGCTGGATGCGGTACCGGCTCCTGTCGCCGCTGCCGTCGGGCAGTCGGTCGCGCCTGTTCAGGCGCCGGCAGCGGCACCGGTTGCAGATACCGGTCCTTACATCGCCTCGATGGCTCCCATGGCGCGGCCGGCGGCGGCTGCTGCTCCGTCGGCACTGACCCTGAATTTCAAGGGCGACAGCTGGGTGGAGATCTCCGCTCCGGATGGCACCACCGTCGAAAAAGCCTTGATACGCGCCGGTGAGAGCCGCAGCTTCACCGCAGGTCAGGTGGGGCGCATGGTGCTGGGCAATGCGGCCGAGGTCGAGGTTCAGCAGGCGACGGGTAACGTCGACCTGGCGCCGTACAAGCGCGGCAATGTGGCCCGCTTTACGGTATCCTCTGAAGGCTCCGTGGCGCCGGTTTCGCACTGAAACCAGGCGTTGAACAAAACAACAAGGCTCCCCGCCAGGGTGAGCGAGAGTACGCATGGCGATTGACGACCTGCTCGACGAGCACGAACAAAGCGAACGTGTCCGCACGTGGCTGCGCAAGAATGGCGCCGGGATTATCGGCGGAGTAGTTCTCGGCATTGGTGCTATTGCCGGTTGGCAGTGGTGGCAGAAAGAGCAGGTCGGCAAGCTTGCCGAGGCCAACGTCCGTTACGAAGCCGTCTCTCGCAGCCTGCAGTCCAAGAATCTGGACGAGGCGGCCAAGGAGGTTGCGGCGTTGGGTGGTGGCAAGGCCAGCATCTATGCTGACCTGGCATCGCTGGAACTGGCCAAGGCCCAGGTCGAGGCGGGCAAGTACGAGGACGCGATCAAGACCCTGCGTGCGCTCAAGACCGAGGGTGAGTTCAAGGCCTTGATCGACCAGCGCATTGCGCGCCTGTTGATTGAAACCGGTAAGCCACAGGACGCAGCGACCCTGCTGGGCAAGGCTGACGACAGCGCGGGTCTGGAGATCCGTGCTGACGCCCTGATGGCGCAGAACAAGCGTGATGAAGCGCGCGAGCTGTACACCCAAGCGCTGGCCAAGCTGGACGTGGCTGCACCGCAGCGCCGCTTGCTGGAAACCAAATTGATGGACGCCGGCGGCACCGTGGCTGATCCTGCAGCGGAGAAGAATTGATGAAGTTCAAGCAAGTTGCAGGCGTTGCCTTGATGGCAGTGGCATTGACCGGTTGTTCGACGGTCAAGGGTTGGTTCGCGGGCAAGGACGCGGAGGCCAAGAAGGCGCTGGAGCCTGCTGAGCTGACCAAGTTCGAGGCCAGCGTCAAGGTCGACAAGATCTGGTCGGCGAACGTCGGCAAGGGCGAGGGCCGTATCGGCCTGCGCCAGGCGCCGATCGTGGCTGACGGCCGCGTATACGCGGCGGCGGTGCAGGGGGGCGTTCACGCGCTCGACCTGCAGACCGGCAAGCAAGTCTGGGAATACAGCCCGGCCAAGGAAAAGAAGAAGCCCAAGCTGCGTCTTTCCGGTGGCCCGGGCGTTGGTGACGGCCTGGTGGTGATCGGCACGCTGGACGGGCAGGTGATTGCGCTGGACGCGGCCAATGGCAACGAAAAGTGGAAGTCCAAGGTCACCGGCGAAGTGATCGCCGCGCCGGCCGTGGCACAGGGCCTGGTGTTCGTGCGCAGCAATGACGGCCGCACCACCGCGCTGGACGCTGCCACCGGCGAACAGCGCTGGTTCAACTCGCAGGAATTGCCGTCCTTGACCGTGCGTGGCAACGCGCCGGTGGTGACCGGCCCGGGCGTGCTGTTCATCGGCAACGACGACGGTACTCTCGCCGCGCTGGCGATGCAGGATGGTCGCCCGTTGTGGGAACAGATGGTGGGTACGCCGGAAGGCCGTACCGAGCTGGAACGCATGGCTGACATCGATGGTGCGCCGGTGCTGGAAGGCAATACGCTGTTTGTGACCAGCTTCAAGAACGAGACCATGGCCATTGAAGGCCCGACCGGTCGCCCGATGTGGTCGCGTGACCACGGCGGTGGCGGTGGTGTTGCGGTGTCCTCGGGCAATGTCGTGGTCACCGATGGCAAGGGTGTGGTGTACGGGCTGGACAAGACCTCCGGCTCGGCAATGTGGTCACAGCAGGCGCTGGCGCGCCGCTCGCTGACCGGTGCCGCCATCCAGGGTGACTATGCCGTGGTGGGGGACTACAAGGGATATCTGCATTGGCTGCGGTTGAGCGATGGCGAACTGGCAGCGCGTGAGAAGAGCGGTGGTGATGCTCTGCTGGCGCAGCCGGTCGTCGCTGACGGCATCTTGCTGGTGCAGAACGTTGATGGAAAGCTGACCGCATTCCGGTTGGCCCAATAAGGAGTCATAGCGATGCTGCCTTTGGTCGCCCTGGTTGGACGACCGAACGTCGGTAAGTCCACCATTTTCAATCTGTTGACCCGTACGCGCGATGCGCTGGTACATGACCAGCCGGGTGTCACCCGCGATCGCAACTACGGTGTTTGCCGTCTAGATGAGGACAATCCCTTCCTGATCGTCGATACCGGTGGTATCGCCGGTGAAGAGGAAGGGCTGGCTGGCGCCACTGCGCGCCAAGCCCGAGCCGCCGCCGGTGAGGCGGATCTGATCGTATTTGTTGTTGACGCGCGTGATGGCACGTCGGCCCTGGATGACGAGATCCTGTCTTGGCTGCGCAAGCTAGCGCGGCCTACCTTGCTGTTGATCAACAAGATCGACGGTACGGACGAACATGCCGTTCGTTCGGAGTTCTCCCGCTATGGCTTCAGCGAGATGCTGACTGTCTCTGCCGCGCACCGGCAGGGCATCGATGATCTGGTTGAAGAGGTTGTCGGTCGCCTGCCGGAAGAAGGCACGGCCGAGACCCTGGACAACGATCCGAACCGCATCCGCATCGCCTTCGTTGGCCGCCCCAATGTGGGCAAGTCGACGTTGGTGAACCGCATCCTCGGTGAGGAGCGGATGATCGCCTCGGAAGTGCCCGGCACCACCCGCGATTCGATCGCGGTGGATCTGGAGCGCGACGATCAGCTGTACCGCTTGATCGACACCGCCGGCCTGCGTCGCAAGTCGCGCGTGGACGAAGTGGTGGAAAAGTTCAGCGTGGTCAAGACGCTGCGCTCGATCGAGCAGTGCCAGGTGGCGGTGCTGATGCTGGACGCCCACGAAGGCGTGACCGATCAGGACGCAAGCGTGCTGGGTGCGGTGCTGGATGCTGGCCGTGCCCTGGTCATTGCGATCAACAAGTGGGACGGCTTGAGCGAGTACGACAAGCAGCAGGCCGAGACCCTGTTGTCGCTGAAGCTGGGCTTCGTGCCGTGGGCCGAGAACGTGCGGATTTCCGCGCTGCATGGTTCGGGCCTGCGCGAGTTGTTCAAGGCGATTCACCGTGCGCATGCCTCGGCGACGCACGAGTTCAGCACGGCCGAGGTCAACAAGGCGCTGGAAATCGCCTATGAGACCAACCCGCCGCCGAGCATCCGTGGTCACGTCTCCAAGCTGCGTTATGTGCATCCGGGTGGCAGCAATCCGCCGACCTTCATCGTGCACGGTACGCGCCTGAAGGAACTGCCGGATTCGTATAAGCGCTATCTGGAGAACTTCTTCCGCAAGCGCTTCAAGCTGGTGGGTACGCCGGTGACCTTCCTGTTCCGTGAGGGTGCAAACCCGTACGAAGGCAAGAAGAATGTGCTGACGGATCGGCAGGTCAAGGCCAAGCGGCGTCTGATGAAGCACGTCAAGGGCCGGAAGTGATTCAGGCCCGGGGCGCGGTTCAAGCGTACTGAGTGATGTAGACGAAAGCGGCCGAAAGGCCGCTTTTGTTTTTGATGCATTGAGTGGGAGTGCGTTCGGTACGGGCGAGGTTCCCAATAAATGATTTCGTCATTCCCGCGTAGGCGGGAATCGCTCTGGCCTTGGAGTTTGCTTTGGCCCTTGATCTGGCTCTGGCCGCGGTCGTGGCTATGGCTCCTCACTGGTAGTGACTCGTCATTCCCGCGTAGGCGGGAATCGCTCCTGCTCTTGCCTTTGAAGTGGCGTGGAGGCAATTGGGATGGTAGGGGCCCGGCAGGGGGGGGCAAGGTGCTCAAGCAAGGGCTTTAGCAAGATCCCAAACAAGATCCCAAGCAAGAGCGATTCCCGCCTGCGCGGGAATGACGAGCTAAAAAGTCAAAAAAGCCAAAAAGCCGATTTCTCTCTTCTTTTCCGTTTGACTGATAATCCAGCCATGAGCATCCGCGAACTGACCCCCGAACAGGCCCGTCTCCGCCACGCAGATGGTGCATTGCTGATCGACGTGCGCGAGGCGCACGAGCGGGCAGGTGGCATGGCCGAAGGTGCAATCGGCGTCGCTAAGGCAGCGCTGCTGGCCAGTCCTGCGTTGCACCTGCCAGCCCCCGACCGCGAAATCCTGCTGATCTGCCAAAGCGGCAAGCGATCGGCGGACGCCGCGCAGGCGCTGCGGGATGCCGGCTACACCAATCTGGCTTCGGTAAGTGGCGGCACCGTCGCCTGGCGGACAGCAGGTCTGCCCTTGGTTCAGCCGATGCTGGATGCCGGTGAGCGCGACTTCTACGACCGTTACTCGCGGCACCTGCTGCTGCCGCAGGTGGGCGAAGCTGGCCAGCGCCGCTTGCAGCAATCCCGGGTGCTGGTGCTTGGTGCAGGTGGCTTGGGTGCGCCGGCAGCGTTCTACCTGGCTGCAGCGGGGGTAGGCAGGCTGCGGATTGTCGATGACGACGTGGTCGAGCGCAGCAACCTGCAGCGGCAGATCATCCATACCGAAGCCTCCTTGGGCACGGCCAAGGTGGACTCCGCGCGGCAGCGGCTATTGGCGCTGAACCCGCGCATCGAGGTGGAGGCGGTCGCTGAGCGCGTCACCTCGGCCAACATCGATGCCCTGTTGCAGGACGTGGACGTGGTGCTGGATGGCTCTGACAACTTCCCGCTGCGCTACCTGCTCAACGATGCCTGCATCAAGCACGCCAAGCCCTTGGTCTACGCCGCGATCGAACGCTTCGATGGGCAGGTCAGTGTGTTCGACGCGGGTCGCCAGCGCGGTGTCGCACCGTGCTACCGCTGCCTGTTCCCGGAGCCGCCACCGCCTGAATTCGCGCCCAACTGTTCCGAGGCCGGCGTGCTGGGCGTGTTGCCGGGGCTGGCGGGGATGATGCAGGCGACCGAGGTGTTGAAGCTGCTGCTGGATATCGGTGAACCGTTGACCGGGCGTCTGCTGCGTTTCGATGCCCTGCAGATGCGCTTCCGCGAAACCCGCGTGCATGCCGACCCGGCCTGTCCGTTGTGTGCCCCAGACGCGCCATTCCCCGGATATATCGACTACGCAGCGTTCTGTTCGCATTCGCCATGAGGTGAAATGCCGTAGGCGCTGATCGGTTCTGCAGCTTTTTTGCTTTATCGTTCACCTGGACGATTACAAGGTGATGTGGCATGGCAGCGGAATCCTCGCAGGAATTGGTAAAGGTAGTTGCCCTGTTGGGCGCTGCGGTGGTGGCTGTGCCCTTGTTCAGGCGCCTCGGCCTGGGCTCGGTGCTGGGGTACTTCGTCGCTGGCCTGGCTATCGGCCCGTTCGGCTTCGGCTGGTTCTCCGATCCGCAGGCCATCCTGCATGTGGCCGAGTTGGGCGTGGTGATGTTCCTGTTCGTGATCGGCCTGGAAATGCGGCCGTCACATCTTTGGAGCCTGCGCGGCGAGATCTTTGGCCTGGGCACGGCGCAGATCGTGACCTGTGCGCTGGTGCTGACCGGCGTCGCGATCCTGTTCGGCTACCGCCCGCAGATTGCCTTCATTGCTGCCGCTGGTTTCGTGCTGACCTCCACCGCGGTGGTGATGCAGCTGTTGGGTGAGCGCGGTGACCTGACCCTGCCATCCGGGCAGAAGATTGTTTCCATCCTGTTGTTTGAGGACCTGTTGATCGTGCCGCTGCTGGCCGTGGTTGCGTGGATGGCACCGGCGCAGATCGGGGCGCACGAAGGTTCGCGTTGGGCAAGCATCGCCATCGGCGCGGGCGCCATTGTTGGCCTGGTGCTGGTCGGACGCTATCTGCTCAATCCCTTGTTCCGCATCCTTGCTGCCGCCAAGGCGCGCGAAGTGATGACAGCGGCAGCGTTGCTGGTGGTATTGGGGGCGGCGCTGTTGATGCAGCTCGGTGGGCTGTCGATGGCGATGGGTGCGTTCCTGGCCGGCGTGCTGCTGTCCGAATCCACCTTCCGTCATCAGATCGAAGCGGATATCGAGCCGTTCCGCGGCATCCTGCTTGGCCTGTTCTTCCTCAGCGTCGGCATGGCCCTGGATCTGTCGGTGGTGGCGGCCAACTGGAAGGTGATCGCGCTGCTGGTGCCGGCAATGATGCTGGCCAAGGCGGTCTGCATCTACGGCGTGGCGCGGGGGATGGGCAGTGATCATCGGCAGGCGCTGGATCGCGGCGTGCTGATGGCGCAGGGTGGCGAGTTCGCGTTCGTGTTGTTCGCGGCAGCGGCAACCACGGGCGTGATCGATGCCAAGGTCAACGCCAACCTCACCGCCGTCGTGGTGCTGTCGATGGCGCTGACGCCGCTGTGCATGCTGGTGTATCGGCTGCTGGTGAAGGAGGGGCAGGTCTCCGCCGATGATGTGGATGCAGCTGACGGGCTCACCGGCAGCGTGCTGGTGATCGGCTTCGGGCGCTTCGGCCAGGTGTCCAGCCAATCGCTGCTGGCGCGCGATGTGGACGTCACCATCATCGACAACGATATCGACATGATCCGCAGCGCCACCCGGTTCGGGTTCAAGATCTATTACGGCGATGGCACGCGACTGGATGTGTTGCGCGCCTCCGGTGCTGAAACAGCACGCGCGATTGCGGTCTGCGTGGATGATCGGGTTGCCGCGGATCGCATCGTCGAGCTGGTGCGGCATGAGTTCCCGCTGGCCAAGCTGCTGGTGCGCTCGTTTGACCGCGAGCATTCGTTGTCCTTGATACATGCCGGCGTGGATTTCCAGATCCGCGAAACCTTCGAGTCGGCGGTGGAGTTTGGCCGTGCGGCGCTGATGCAGCTGGGCGTGGATGAAGATGAGGCCGATGTGGTCGCGCGTGAAATCCGTCGGCGCGACGCCGAACGTTTCGAGCTGGAAATGGCTGGCGGCGGGCTGCAGGCTGACACCGGGCTGATGTACCGCAATACGCCCGGAGCACCGACGCCGACGCCGTTCACCCCGCCGCGACGTGAAGCGCGTCCGCTCAATCCTGACGCCATTGCCGGGGCAGCGGAGCCGGCCGCCGCCGATTCAGGCGGGGCGACGGGACCATGACAAGGTGTGGCGATGGCCGGAATCAGGGACAATAGCCGCCCCCGTGTTCACCGCCATGCCCCATGACTGTCCTCGCCGACGCCTCCACGCAGACCTCCCGCATCCTTGATGGCCGCCGCATCGCCGAGGAACTGCTCGACGATTTGAAGGTGCGCGTCGACGCCCGCCTGGCTGCTGGCGGCGCCCGGCCCGGCCTGGCAGTGGTGCTGGTGGGTGGTGACCCGGCGTCTTCGGTGTACGTGCGCAACAAGCGTCGCGCGGCCGAAAAGGTCGGCATCGAAGCCTTCGACTACGATCTGCCGGAAGGCACCAGTGAGGCCCAGTTGCTGGAGCTGATCGATCAGCTCAACGCTGATCCCAAGATCCACGGCATCCTGATCCAGTTGCCGCTGCCGGGCATTCCCGATGCCAATCGGCTGATCCAGCGCATCGATCCGCGCAAGGACGTGGATGGTTTCCACCCGCAGAACGTGGGTCACCTGGTGCTGCGCGAGTTCGGCCTGCGCCCGTGCACGCCGCGTGGCATCACTACGCTGCTCGGCCATACCGATCAACCGGTGCGTGGCCGCAACGCCACCATCGTTGGTGTCAGCAACCATGTCGGCCGGCCGATGGGGCTGGAGCTGCTGATCGCCGGTTGCACGGTGACCAGCTGCCACAAATTCACCCCCAAGGACGTGCTGGAGCAGGCCGTGCGCAACGCCGACATCCTGGTCGTCGCAGTAGGCATTCCGCAGCTGATCCCGGGTGAATGGGTGAAGCCGGGCGCGGTGGTGATTGATGTCGGCATCAACCGCCTGGATGATGGTCGCCTGGTCGGCGATGTCGGCTTTGAAGCGGCAGCGCAGCGCGCCAGCTGGATCACCCCGGTGCCGGGTGGCGTTGGCCCGATGACGGTGGCCACGCTGATGCAGAACACGATCGAGGCGGCCGAGGCCAGCGCTGAGGGTTTGAAGTTCTAAGCTCCTGTAGTGCCGAGCCGTGCTCGGCTGAGGCTTTCCCCGTACAGCATCAGCGTAGTGCCGAGCCATGCTTGGCAGAGGCTTTCCTCGTACAGGATCAATGTAGTGCCGAGCCATGCTCGGCAGAGGCTTTCCTCGTACAGGATCAATGTAGTGCCGAGCCATGCTCGGCAGAGGCTTTCCTCGTACAGGATCAATGTAGTGCCGAGCCATGCTCGGC
>NZ_JBRREC010000065.1:0-29071 GCF_056760015.1 Stenotrophomonas sp. STEN029
TGGGTTTTTTTTGTTCGTGGGGGGGGGCAACCCGGGGGGGGCGGGGGGGCGGGGTTGGGGGGGGGGTTTAAAAATTGGGGCGGCCGCGGGGCGCCCCCCCAAGCCGCCACCAACGAATTCACAAACACCCCCGCAACCTGACAAACCACCAGCTTCGCGGCTCACGCCGCTCCTACAACTTCTTCTCCAGCGCCGCCCTTCCCGGCCGCCCCGGCTCCGGCTCGATACCCCACGCCAGATACCAATCCTCGCCCTGCAGCTCCGCCGGATGCTGCGTGCGCCCTGAGCCATTGCCGCAGGCCAACGCATCGGTCGCGCAATACTTGTCGCAGCCCCAGCAGATCCGCTCAGGATGTTTGGGATTCAAAGGAAATGGCTTTGCCATCGCAGAAATCTCCACTCCAGGACAGCAACCATGCGCCGCCAAGGCAATGCCCACCTTGACGAAAATCAAGCAAGCCCAAGCGCGGTAGCGCCGAGCCATGCTCGGCAGAGGCCTTCCAGGCAATCCAACAGCCACCCTGTAGGAGCGGCGTAAGCCGCGAAACCACAGCACCTGCAGATCGCGCAAACACCCGCAACCTGACGAACCATCTGCTTCGCGGCTTACGCCGCTCCCACAAACTGCAGTCAGGTTGATGACACCCGGTCCGCCCGGCACGAAAAGCAACCATAGCGAGCGAAATGCAGGTGCACATATGCCACATCCGCGTCGTCGAAGGCGGCTTGCAACCATTCGCCAACGCCGGCTCCATCACAGACCTCGGCAAAAATGATCCGATCCTTCACGCTGTACGCCCGCAAAGACATCAGCCGACGCTGCACCTGCGACGGCACCTCATTGACCTGCAGTTCCGCACGCGCCACACCGCGCCGGACAAAGATCGGCCCACTCGCCCGGTACGGCGAATCCGCCGGTTGGTGTTGAAAGGAGAGCAGCAACAGTTCCTCTCCCTCCGTTGCATCAGCGAGACTGATCCGGCAGGGAAATCCTGATGCACCAGTAGCAGTGACCCGAGCGATGTGCCGCGCAGCAAGCGCGGCATCATCAAGCTGGAAAAGATCGGCGAACAGTGCGGGACTCAAACCGCTCAACAGGAAGGACGACATGCTGCATTCCATGGATCAAGGAACCGCAACATCCCACCCTCCGCGGACTGCTGCTCGCCATGATCAGACGCAGCATCCAATGGCCGACCGGACGGAAAACTCCACGCCCAACCGTTGCCGATCTGCTTTTTACGCGCACTACTCAGCGCGTACCAGCACAAACCAGCGGTATAGGAGATAGGCAATCATCGCAGCCACCGGTGCCAGGCTGATCCACAGCGGCAGCTTCATGACAAAGAACATTGCCGAAAAGCAGGCCAACACGATGGCGGAGAACAATAGCGCCCACAGATTGAACATCACAACGTCCGTCGCATCCTTGGCAACGGGGTTTGCCGGGCGACCTCTGCCCGAGCGCTGCCTGCGCAACAGCCAGATATCCGTAACAACATCCACAACGCCTTCAATCAACCCGCCGAGCAAGCCAGACATGGTGGAACCCTGGTAGCCATGATGAACAGGCGGATAGTCACAGCGCTCAAACCTGCCGTCAAGCAAGCAGCGCGTCCATATCACCCCCGCTAAACGGTTGCTTCGTACGGCGGGAGGTCGTCGTTGCCTGATGAGCTGGAGCCTGGTGATTGCTGACACGAACTGGAAGGCGCAGGCCCCTCCCACCAAAATGCGACACTCACTCGGCTACCTGTTGCCCCAGCTCCTGGGCAAGCCCGATCAGGATGCCCTCAACACCACGGATGTAGCACAACCGATAGGTGTTCTCGTAGTTGACCACCTCATCGACCACCGACGCCCCCAGCATCTTGAGCCGTTCAAGCGTGTCATCGATGTCCTCCACCGCGAACATGACGCGCAGGTAGCCCAGGGAATTGACCGGTGCTGCACGATGATCGGATGCAATCGTTGGGGCATCGAACCTGGACAGCTCCAGCCTGCTGTGGCCATCGGGCGTGCGCATCATCGCGATCTCGACACGCTGGTCGCGTAGGCCAGTAACTCGCCCGGCCCACTCACCTTCGATCGGCATGCGCCCCTCAAGCACCAGTCCCAGTTCGAGGAAGAACGCTACGGCGCCATCCAGATCCGCGACCACGATACCCACGTTGTCCATGCGCTTGACCGTCATGCGTGGTCCTCGGCTGCAGAAACCAGACGATGCGCAGCACAGAAGCTGCGACCTTGAGCGAGCCTACACCCTGAGCAGTGAAGCCAAGGCACTCCTGCCCACGGCGTCAGTAAGGAGGGAAAGCAGCTTGCCGCCGTGATCAAAGCGCCAGCGGGGCCACGGCCGCTTCCCCGGCGCAGCGGCCACGCAAGCTCATCCGCAACAATGCCGTTCTCCCCCATCCGCACCCACGTCGCATTGCACTTGCCAAGGGCCCTGCCCTCAACTAATCCTCGACACCAGATCCCAACCTCCAACGAGCCACTGACGATGCACCACGCAGCTACTGCCCCAAGCCCGCCGTCTGGCCGCGCCCGCAGCCTCCAGGTCCGCCATGTTGTAGCTGCGCTCACGCTATTGCTGTTTGCACCCTGCACCCTGGCGCGCGCGCCGGCTGATGCGGCACCGGGGCAGGACAGCGCGCCGGAGGTTCAGGCCCGCATCGCCCGGGTCGAACAAACCCTTCTCACACCCGTCGTCGTCAAAGGCGCCCCGATCCAGGCCATGCGCCTGAGCGAGCGCATGGCATTCCACAAGGTTCCCGCGGTCAGCATCGCCGTCATCAACAACGGGCGCGTCGAGTGGGCCCGCGCCTATGGCGAGCTCGATACCGACAAGCACACACCTGCCCAAGCTGGCTCGCTGTTCCAGGCCGGGTCGATCAGCAAGTCGGTCAGCGCCATGGCCGCGCTGCGGCTGGTCGAGCAGGGCAAGCTGTCGCTTGACGTCGATGCGAACACGCAGCTCCACGCCTGGCAGGTTCCCACCAACCAGTTCACCCGGCAAAGCCCGGTCACGCTGCGCAGGCTGCTCAACCATAGCGCCGGCATGACCGTGCATGGCTTCTATGGCTACGCACCGGACAAGCCGGTCCCCTCGCTGCTGCAGGTACTGGAAGGGCAAGCGCCGGCAAATTCGGACCCAGTCAGAGTCGAGTCCACGCCCGGCAGTACTTGGAAGTATTCCGGTGGCGGCTACAGCGTGGCGCAGCTGATGATGATCGAGGCAGGCAAGCAGCCCTTCCCTGAGCAGCTGCAGGCGCTCGTCCTTGGTCCGCTGGAAATGCACGACAGCACCTTCGCGCTGACGCTTCCGCCTGCATGGCAAACGCGGGCTGCGACCGCGTATCACAGCGATGGCGTCGCGGTGGTCGGCAACTGGCACTTGTATCCGGAATCGGCCGCCGCCGCGCTATGGACAACGCCTGCCGATCTGGCCAGGTTCGTAATCGATATCCAGCGTGCGCAAAGCGGAACGTCGGGCAAGGTACTTTCCAGCGCCATGACCAGCACCATGCTTCGCCCCGAACTGGGCGACTACGGCCTGGGCTTGTTCATCAACAAGGTGGGCGAAGGCATCCGCTTCGGGCACTCCGGTGGCACCGATGGATTCCGCGCACAGTTCTATGGCTACACCCACACCGGGCAAGGTGTAGTAGTGATGACCAACAGCGACAACGGCGGCAGCTTGATTGACGAGATAGTGGCCAGCGTTGCCACTGTATACGGCTGGCCCGACCTCAAGCCCGTCGAGAGGGCCGCCATTGCCGCCGATCCCGCAGCCAATGCCGCCGTCGCCGGCGCCTACCAGTTGCTGGGCACGCCAGCGCATGTCACCGCCGAAGGCGACCGGCTGTACTTCCAGAGCGACCTGTTCGGGGCCGCTCGCATGGAGCTGCTTGCACAATCGAAAGGCCGATTCTTCATGACCGCCAGTGACATGACGGTCGACTTCCAGCTGGGAGCCGACAACAAGGCCGGCGGCTTCTCCTTGCAACGAGGTGGCAGCACCTATGAAGCGACGCGACAGGAGTAGGACTACGCTGGCGGAACGTCGATAGTGAGCACGGCTGCCCGGTCTTATCGGCATCACGCAGGACTGTTGAAAGAAATCCCTGCAGCCTTCAAACCTGACTCTGACCCCGGTTTTCTTTACCCTGTGCGCGTTCTGTCGTGAGGCTTGCCGTGGATTCCTTCAACCTGATGCGTGCTTTCCGGCGGATTGTCGAGCGGGCCAGCCTGGCGCGTGCGGCCGAGGACCTTGGCATGTCGGCCGCGGGCTTGAGCAAGCAGCTGCGTGCGCTGGAAGCGCATCTGGGCGTGGTGCTGCTGCAGCGGACCACGCGCCGCATGAGCCTGACCGATACCGGCCAGGCCTATTACCTGGAGTGCTGCCGCCTGCTCGATGAGCTGGATGCACTGGAACGCGGCATCGCCCAGCAAAGCGGCGAGGTCAGCGGACGGCTGCGGGTCAATGCACCGCTTTCGTTCGCGTTGAGCACGCTGTCGCCGTTGCTGCCACGGTTCCTGGCCGAGCATCCGCAGCTGGCATTGGACCTGGTGATGGAAGACCGGGTGGTGGACGCCGTTGGCGAAGGCTTCGATGTCTCGCTGCGGATACGCGCCGAGTTGCACGACTCCAGCCTGGTCGCACGCCGCCTGGCCTCCTTGCAGCAGGTGCTGTGCGCTGCGCCCGCCTATCTTCAACAGCATCCGGCCCCGACCACGGTGGCGCAGCTGGGCGAGCACGCATTGCTGGCCTATAGCCTGTCCGATTCGCCCGGCAGCTGGCCGCTGCACGGCCCCGATGGGCAGGTAACGGTAACCCAGCCGACCCGCGTCAGCGCCAACAACAGCCTGCTGCTGCGCGAGTTGCTGGTGGCCGGCACCGGCATCGGCGCACTGCCCTCCTTCCTGGCCGCGCCCGCCTTGGCCAGCGGCCAGCTGCAGCAGGTACTGCCGGATCATCGCTACCCGCAGCGCATCGTCTACGCGGTCTACCCGACCCAACGCCACCTGCAGCCCAAGGTGCGCGCCTTCATCGACTTCCTGCACGACGCCCTGCCCCGCTGCGCCGGCCTGGATTGCTGACGCCCAGCGAATACTGAGCTGCCCGGCAACCGCTGTTTCGTGCTGCGACGGCTACCTAAGCTGCGTTCTCCCGCTGAGCCGGGCCTGATGCCGGCGCGCTGCCCTTGCCAGCAACGCGACCGACAGCCGACGCATTGCGCGCGGCGGCCCTGCTGCAAAACGGAGACCCGTGCACGCTACCGCGTGCCTGTTGCGACGCCATCGCGTCGTTCCCTGCACAGAGCTTTTCCGATGAACACTCGCTACCTCACCGCTGCACTCGGCCTGCTGCTGGCCGCCACCGTACCGCCCTCGGCGGCCCATCCGTCGACCACAGCCGTACCACTCCTCTCCGGCCAGCAGGTCGGCGTCAGCCCCTGGGGCCCGAACGACGAGATCGGCCGGCTCAACCTGATCACCGATGCATCACGGACGGCGATCCTGTCGCGGGTAAATGGCGGCAAGGTCTACGACCTGGCCACTGACTACTACGTCGGCATGCCGAGCTGGCAGGACGCAGGCGATCCGCATTACCAGTTCTGGATGACCCACACGCCGCAGGGCACGGTGATCGATGACCCGATGGGCGTGGGCGAAACCATGAACATCACCCGCAGCTACACTGGCACCGCATTCTCGATGTACAGCCACACCGGCACGCATATCGACGCGCTCAATCACTTCGGCATCCACGGCAAGATCTGGAACGGTTTCGAGGCCAGCAAGCACCTCGGTGATCGCGGCTGGAAGGTCACCGGCATCGAGAAGTTCCCACCACTGGTTGCCCGCGGCATCCTGATCGACGTCGCCGGCGCCAAGGGCGTGGACATGCTGCCAGACAGCTACCGCGTCACCCGCCAGGACCTGCAGGATGCGCTGCGCCGGCAGAAGGTCAGCCTGCAGCAAGGCGACATCGTGCTGATCCGCACCGGGCGCATGCAGCTGTTCAACCAGCCCAAGGCCTATATGGCCAACCCACCGGGCATGGGCCTGGATGCCGCACGTTTCCTGGTCGAGGATGGCGGCGCGATGATCGTAGGCGCCGACAACCTCAGCTTCGAGACCTTCCCCTCGGAAGTGGCCGACGACTACGTCCCGCTGCACACCTACCTGCTGGCCCAGCAAGGCGCACCGATCATCGAGCTGATCGCGCTGGACGAACTGGCCCGCGACAAGGTCTACGAGTTCGCCTTCATCGGCGGCCCACTGAAGATCCGCGGCGGTGACGCAGCCCCGCTGCGCCCGATAGCGTTGCCAGTCCAATAACGTCCCGCTGCATTTGTGGGAGCGGCGTAAGCCGCGAAGCAAAAACACCACCAGCACAACCAGCTGCCAAACACCGGACACAACATGCTTCGCGCCTTGCCCCCCACCTCCCCCAAATTCCACCTCCCGCTGACAACACCCCACCTGGGCGCTAAGTTGCCCCGAAGCCACGAGTGGCCATCAGCCGATCCGTGGAGCGGCCTGGTCACTGGCCCACAGCCAGAAGGTGCTTCCCCAATCACTGCCCGCGATTTCAGGGAACAATTCTCCCTGTTTGAAATAGCGGCGCGAGCCTTGCGCAGGCGTATACCACCACCCGCTAACAGGTACCGCCTTTCCGGCAGGCACACGCTCTGGGCGAAGATCTACGTTCGAAGCGCCGGAGTACGTGCCATCGATCTCCTCAAACTCGCCTTCGACCACCTCTACGAAATACCATTCGCTTGGGCGATCTTCAAAGCATTCCGAGGCCACGAAGGAATTGGCGATATGGGCCTTATCTGCAGTTATGTATGACCAGTCGTAGGGGGTTATCCCGCGATTTCTATCCAGTATCTCGTACAGCCCCGCACTGTCCCCCCAAAGGCCGGCCCTGCCAATTTTCTGGACAACGCTTCGACCGAACTCGTTGAGGCTACTGGCTCCTATCAACTCGCCGCGGCCTCCCGTCCACGCAAACTGCAACGCGCCATACGGACCGTCTTTCGGCACGTAAACGCCAGTGCGCGGCGGAGGCTGATCCGTGAAAGCGACGATATCCTTGCGTACGCGGAACCGCGGAATCCTGTGAGCGTCCACAAGTCCTTCATTCCAAACTATCCAGAACCAAAAATCATCCAGTCCGCCGAGCCGATCCGTAATCGAACTAATAAGCCCTGCGTAGCTGAAAACCGAGGCGGCCTCTTCCTTGAATGCACTCTCCTGATCTGGAGTAGCCCAGGTCATGTGATGACCGTACTCCTCAAGCATACGACCACACTGGTTCTCACCCGCAGTCCTATACACCTCACTGGCCCTGAGTGCGATGGCGCCTACAACACCCTCTCGGAACTCGATCAATGCAGGAAACGCATGCGTCGAAAAGTGAGCGGCGGTGTCTAGTTGTTGCCAGTTCGCGACTGCCAACCCTAGCGAATCGAAAGGTGTTCGCTCGTCCAAGAAACCGTTCGCCATGGCAATGAGTTTGTCGATTCTTCGTAACAAGCCCAGCAGGTACTCATTCGAGGTGAAGTGATAAAGCAGGGTAGCTTGCCGCTTATGCCACGGATTGAGTCCAAAATTGATCGTAGACATGCACTTCTGCCTAGCTATCCAACCCCAAACTAAAAGTTCCATGACCCACAACTGAGGACGGAAGCACGCAATTAGTCACATTGATTCCTAGCGCCCCGCACCTGCCAACCATCACCGGTAACATGCAAATCCAGCTGGAGCGTGCATACATCATTGCTAACTTGAAGTATCGCTGCATCAGATTTTGAAATAGAAATCTTTACAAATTCCGCATAAAAACCAGAGGACACGATCAGCTGCGCCATGTCGTCGGGCGATGCGATAACCTCCTCTCTGTCTAGCGGCCCCTCTTGGGCAGGAAAGCTCTCTGTAACGTAACTGATCGGCGAGATGATGAACTTCTTCATTTCCCTCTGATCCTCTTCGATTGCTCCGCGTGGACACGTTGCCAAGGAAGCCAGTGCCCACAAAGCTTCAGGATTGGAAGCGCTTGAGAATATCTCAGATTTAAGCTTGTCTCGCGCCTGCGCCAAACAAGGTGTATCTACTGAATGTTCATGCGCCGAATCAGGCGAAGGCGACGCATGACAGCCTTGCACTGAGAGCGTCAGCATTGCAGCGACAACAACAAATATAGCAATATTATTTTTCATCTAGATCCAATGCTGACACATGCAGATGATGCCGGTGAGTTGTATCCGTGCTTGCCCTTATCCAAGGATCAGCCTTGAAGCCACTGAGATTCTTGGAGTCACCAAACACAAACCCTTCAAATGCTAAATAGAGGGCAGATCTACTACGATTATTCTCATGCACATGGAATCTTCGAATTTCCTGACCCTGAGCTGTGCGATCATCAAAGTCATCGACAAAGACAACATCTAACGCTATACCCATTCGATGCAGTATCGATCCAAGCATCGGACGCCATGTACTGCTTAAGGTCAGCTCATCAACACCAGATTTCCACGCGGCCTCGATAACTCCCTTGTATGTAACGGGATTGGTGCGCCTTAGAACGTCACCTACAGTCACTGACTTACCTGCTCCCGTAGCGTTCGCAAATGCGCCCGCAGCATATCTGAGACGTATATTTACCACTGGCAAGTCGATATAGCATGCGTATTCACTATTACGAGAACCCGAAAGGCCGCGAACGTCTCCGTTGTATATTGGAGCCAGGACACGAGTCCAATCGGTGACGATTAACGACTCAGTGTCGCCTATGCGAGTGGGCCCCTGGTCCACCGGATAGGGAGATGTCTGGCCCCAAGGAGTTGGTCGTGGTGCTCCTGTGGTTGTCGCGGGAAAAGCAGCCGGAGCTTGCGGAGGCTCGATACGACTCCGCCCTCTATCCTCAGCATAAGGACGCTGGATAGTTGTCGCTTCACAAAGGCGCCGAACGTCATCTAGGGTAAAAGCGTATGAAAAGCTCTTCCACACATCTCCTGTCAAGTAACCGATATGAGATTCATCTGCTAATTTAGTGGTTCCACCCTGCGAGTTTGTTGGGTAACTGGCTGATGTTGCGGCGGCAAGTTGCAGCCGATCCAGTCGTTTTTGGGGTAACTCGTGGATGATGATGAGCGTAGTTCCTACGCTATTCAACGCAGTTCTAAATAGAGGAGTGTGCCTTCTGTTTCTGAAGGCATCGTTACCAAGATAGATCTCGATCTCCTCGACATCAACAGGAACAGTTACTTCAACCGTATTAAATGGCGAGGCCCCAAGTCGGGAGAATGACGAACCTTTCGGTGTAGCGTGCAAGATCCGCGCAGCATCCCCAGATGCGGTGATGGCGTATGGAAGATTCCTTAGGTTGCTCGCACTTCCGGTAACGATTAGATCATTCCGATCACCGCCCGGCGCAGAAGCATCCAATGGAGCGGCTATAAATCGAAATTGGGCACGACGGGTTCCCACCCTTGCGGAAACCCGTTGCGTGTGATCGGTTGTAGCTGTCGCTCTAGACAAGGGTTCGCCCCGACTTCCATTCACAGCTGCCATTGTCAGCACTCCTTGCAATTTTCGATCTTAAAACCATCTTCCACCGGGGCCAGGAAGTCAGGGTAAAGTTCATAAGCTTCCCCTCTTTTTCCGAAAATTCTCTCGGTTTCACCTTTCTGATTGGTCGTCCCACGCGCCTCGCTCCCTGAGCCTCCCACTACTACATAAGAGAAATTTGGGATCGGACTTCCATAATCATCCTCGACAACAAACTGAACGCTAAACATGCCCGTCAGAACATTTGTCAAAGCATCGATAGGCAGATGCGGCAATTTGGTAGTGGTCGCGTTCCCTATCAGGAACCCATGATCCCCAGCCTTGACCTTGAACTCCCCCAAACAACTGAACGCGATATCACCGTCCTCCAGCGTGACGGAGCTACTACCCGCCTGCAGCACGATCTTGTTCTTCGCAAGTACGTCGATACGGCTGTCAGTGGCAGTGATGGTGATCGCTTGTTCCGCCAGCACTTCCAGCTCCCCATCGTGCGCCTGCAGGCTGACGGTTCCATTGGCGGCAATCACGCGCACCGGGCCGCTTTGTGCGAACAGCGAAACTTGTCCGCTGGAGACGGTGGCGATGGTTTCGCCACTACTAGTGTGCAGGTCTTGTTGCACGGTGAGCTGCAGGTTCTGGCCGGCGTATGCGATTGCGCTCGCTGGCGTGGTCCATGCGATGTGATTGGGCGCTTCGGCCAGCAGCATTGGCTTGGCGAAACGCTCAACCGGCTCATCGCCAGGGTTGCGGCCATCGGACGGTTTGAACGGCGATTGCCCGTTGACCTCACCTTCGAAGCGGCCATCGGCGTTGGGATCGGCCAGCTCGCGCAGCATGCCGGTGCTCTGCCATGCGGATAATCCGGGTACTTGCTGTTGCTGCAACGTCTGCTGCATCTGCTCCAGGCTGCGCTCGGCGCCTTTGAGCTGGGCGACGACTTCGGCGTTGTCCATCACGGTGGATGCGGCGTGTTGCTGGGTACTGGCTGACAACAGCAGGCCTTCGCCGGCATGCACGTTGCTCCAGCCCAGCGTCGCCAGTTCGAAACCTTCGCCGCGCAGTGCACCGCGTGCTTTGTTCTGGTGCTGGATCAGATAGCCCAACTCCAGGCGACTATCGGCCATCGAGCTGTGCAGGCGCGTACGCAGCTGGCCGGGCGTGTCGTCAATCACCCATTGCTGGGTGCCGCTGCCGTCGTGTGCTTCGGTGTGCAGGCCGCTGAGCACGCCGGGGTGCTGGGCCTGCGCATCGATACCGCCGCCAAACGGCGGTTCGACTTCGCCGTTATAGAGCTGGCCGGTGATGCGCGGCTGGTCGATATCGCCGTGCAGGAATTCCACCAGCACTTCGCTACCGATGCGCGGCAGAAACGCGGTTCCCCAGTTTGGTCCGGCCACCCATTCGACAACCGGCACCCAGCTGCCGCTGGTCTGGTCGCCGGGCGCGTGCCCGGGCTGGCTGCTGCCGGTGTCACTCAGGCCGCCCGGATTTGGCGCACTGCCGCGCTGCCAGTTGAACTGGATGCGCACCTGATGGTCGCGATTGGGGCTGAGCGCGGCGTCGGCGACGCCAACCACCCGCGCGGCCTGTGGGCCGTGCAGGCTGGGCTTGTCTTGCGGCAGCGCTCGAATTGCAACCGAAGCATCGGTGGCAAGGAACTGGTTGCGGTAGCTGCCGCGCTCCAGCTCGCTGTGACCCAGCAGCTCGGCAATACCGCTTTCCAGATTGTTGACCGCCGCGTGGTGCACCACCAGCAGCTGGAAAGCCTGCGCCTCATGCTGTGGATGCTGGACAAGCCTGAAGCGACTGCCAGCTGCCAATCGGCGCTCACTGCCGCTACCGCTGTACAGCACCTGCGACACCCGCAACGCATCCAGCCGTGCCTGCGCTTCACTTTGCGCCCAGCTCGATTCGGCGAAGCGGCCAGCACGTGGCTGCACATAGACCTCAAGCGCAGGCAGATCGCCGGTTGTGGCAGTTGCCTGCGCTGAGACGGCTTTGATCTGCTCGCTGTGCCAGCTGCCGACCGTGCTGATGTTGGGCACCAGCTGCTGACGCTCGGAAAAAGCGCTGATGCCATCGGTGGATTCAGTCGCGGCAATGCGGTGAAAGCGCACCGAACCTGTATCAGGAAGTTCAGCCTGCGGCCCGAACACCACCAGCGTGTGCGCGCCCTCGCCGCCTTGCGTCTGCTCGATGCGCCAAGCCAAGCCCGCCTCGGCAAGCAGGCGGGTGACGAATTCCCAGTCGGTCTCCCGGTACTGCGTAGTGATCGGCCGGCGCGGCAGCGCTTCCACATCGAAGCGATACGCGGCTTGCGAATAATCCGCAAATATCCGCTCGCAGATGCCGCGAATGTCCACGTCCTGGAAGATCACAGCGTTGCGGCGCAGGCGAAGCAAGGCGGTCCAAGGTTCAAGCACCAGCTGGTAACGGGCCAAACCACCATCGCTGCCGAGCTGTGCGACTTCGGAACACAAGCCATGCCATTGCCGCAGCGAGCCATCAGCTGCCCGCAGTTGCAAAGTCAGCGGCTGCTCGAGCCAAGGATCGATGTCCAGAAAGGCATCGGTGGAGAGGCAGTCGATCCGCAGGCGATGGTCGCCACAGACGCTCTCCTGCCCTTCAAAGCGCTCCACTACCAGGCCGTCATGCGGCCCCTGCAGTTGGATCAAGCGATTGCGGTGCGACAACGACGCCAATGAGGCGAGCAGTGCCGAGTGTCGGATATCCATATCGACTGACTCATAGCTAGGGCGAGATGCACGCGATGCCTCCAGTCACCGCGAGCGCGGACCGATTAAGCCATAGCGCATAGCTGATATGACCTTGGCACCGCATTTTTGAGACATTTCTCGTGAAACCTGTCAGTACCGCTGTCAGCCACTTATCTCGCTCACGGCGGGGCGCCACTGCAGGCATTGGGCACTTACGTCTGCCGCTAATGCGGCAACTGAGCAAGCGTGATTGCGTTGCCGATAACACCGCGCACCCTGCTTTCGACCAAGGGCGCTCGTTGGCGGCTGGCGTGTACAGTGACGAGCTGATCGCAGGTACTCCAACAGAAAAGGTCACGACATGAAGTCACTCCTCTTGCTGCTGCTCTTTTTCTTTGCTGCGGCCGTTTATGAGCGTGCCTTGGCCAGCGACGACGCCGGGTGCAGCTGGCCTCTCAATCGGCTTCACTTCCGGCTATTGATTGAATGTGCCGCTCCGAAATCGACAGAAACGCACGATTCTGGGCAATCGATTGGTGGGCGGCAGCAAGGGTTATGTTCTGGCGGAGGGGTTGGTGCTAGGTTATAGCGGAATCTATGGGGGCGGATGGCACAACTACCTCACTTCCGACTGTTGATTGAAGGCGCAGTTTCGAAACCAAAAACGTCCCCGGCAAATGTCTCTTCGCCTATCGTAAAACCCGACTCTGACCCTCCAATTTCCCGCCCCCAATTTCCCCTGTCGTAAAACCCGACCCTGATCCCAAGTTCCCGTGCCATATTGCAGTTTTACTTGCGACACATCGCAACCCACTGCAGAAAACTGATTCAGCCCCCAGTGTCATCCCTCTACTTTTCTTTCGCCCCTCTATCTGACTTAGCCCTGTCGCTACTCTGATCAAAATAAGTCTTACCAAGCCCCCCCACCCACCACATCAGAATTGCAACAAGCAGGAACAATAGAATTAGAATCACCGATTCTATTCCATACACATCCCCACCTTTGAGAAAATCCGAGAGCGCCATAAAAGCAATCAAAGCGACCATGAGAAATATTGCGGAAGATACAAGCCGCAATGAAAAAAAGAAAATACGATAATAACTCTTAAGAATTCTATTCATTTTCTCATTTCGCGCAACCGCATTTGTTCGGCGTAGCAAGAGTTCCACTAGATGTATAGCCACCCCCTGCCCATGCCCCATAACCAACCCCCGTTAGAGGGGGAACAGAAGCCGCTCCTCCACTGATTAGATCATCACCAGAGAAAACCCTATGCAAGAAATCTCCAAGTGTTGTATAGCCATCACGAAGATTTTCAGTCCCCTGAACACTACCCCCAACTGACGGCCCCGCTCCGGCAGCACCCTCAATATATCTGTAGTAACCACCGGACGCTCCCCCAGCTATCGGACCATTCGTTTTGCTGGTGGACAGATTCAAGCCTCCTCCAGCATAGAGCCCTCCTCCTACCATGGTATTCACCTGACCTGTCACGAAGCCTTGGTAGCAATTCAAGCTCCGCCAGTTCTCCGGCACCGATATACCTACGGTGACGCCACCTCCGCTCCCAAACCCGGGAATCCCGATTAGAAACGAGCCACCAATACCGAACTGTCGATCTAGCCCGAACGGATCAATCGCCCCAATAGGATTCCCCCCGACATAGGCATAAGTGTTCAGTCCGCCCTTCAACCCTATCGGATCGCTCTCCAGGTAGCGTCCTGTCCTAGGGTTGTACGTTCTATGATAGTTGTACCAGTTGCCCGTCTCCTGATCGAAGTACTGCCCGGGGAAACCTAGATTCAACCCACCGATACTGTCCAGCGTCACAGAGCGATCGAACGCATGGTTGCTCGCCCGCCATACCGTCACTTTGGCACTGTTTGTAACTATCTCCGGTCGGCCTAGATGATCGGTATGGATGTGACTGATCTGTCCGCCCCTGATCCTTGCAATCGGCGTCCCATCGGGCAACCGCGCGTACTGCGTCCATGCACCGGACTGGTGTTCACCCAGCAACTCTCCACCCAGGCCATAGCTGAACCACTGCCCGGTCTCTGCTCCGGTCTTCTTGTAGACCCGCTGCCCCAGAGCGTTCACCGAATAGGTGGTGACGACTCCGGCCTTGGACACCGTCGCCAATCGATTGAACGGACTGTAGGCATAGGTTGCGCCTTCGCCGCTGAGCGTGTTGCCGGCATTGTCGTAGCTGTAGCTGGTGGCACGCGGCCCGGTAATGCCTGCCAACCGATTGCTCATCGTCTCCGTGCTGTATCCGTCGGTTGCACCCGCCCAAGAGTGGCTGCTGCGATTGCCATTGGGATCCCAGGCGAAGCTCTGGTTCGCGCCAATTGCGGTCACCGAGGTCAAGCGTGCTAACGCGTCGTAGTGGTAGGCCTGACTCAAGCTTGTGTTCGCATGGTTCGTCAGGACCGTCATGCGATCTGCATCATCGTATCCGTAGGTCAACCGTTGCAGGTCCACCCCGCCATTCCCGGAGCCTAGTTCAACAAGGCGCCCATCCAGGTCGTAGCTGAGGTTGCGTGTCAGGCCATTACCCCAAGTCCATCCGGTGGTCGCCCCGAAGGGCTGGTAATGCAAGTTGGTGACGATGTTCGACGCCACGCCGTCAATCGTTGCCGTTACGGTGATCAAACGGCCACTCGCATAACCATAGCCGATGCCCACGCCGCCAGAGTTTCCGATGCCGGTGAGCCGCCCCATGCCGTCGTAGGTGTAGGCGACAAACTGGCTGCCGCCAGCCGGCAATGCACTGATCTGAGAAGCAACTTGACCTTGTGGTGTATAGGTATAGCTAATGCTGCCAGACGGGTCACTCACAGTGCAGGTCCGGCCCTTTCCGTTCGTGCAGGTGTCGTAGGTGAACACCTGCGTCGACCCGCCCGCTACCGCGGCTCCCAGACGGCCCTGCCCGTCATAGGAGTAGGTGGTGACGCTGCCGTTCGAACGGGACATCTTCGTGCGCAAACCATCCGCGCTGTACTCGAATGTCTTCGTGCCGGTGTCGGGGCTGGCCTGCGACCACATTTGTCCGAATCCGTCGTAGAGATAGGTCGTAACGTTACCGCGCGGATCCTTCACCCAGACCAATCGATCACCCGCATCGTATCTGAATTCGGCGACACCACCATTGGCATCGATGGTCTTTGTCATCCTTCCGAGCTTGTCGTAGTTGTAGCGCGTCTCGCGTCCCTGTGCATCGACCTGCAGGAGCAAACGCCCTTCCCTGTCGTACCCGTAATCCTGACGCTGCCCGTTGTTGCCACGTCGCGCCATCACACGACCGAGCTCGTCGTAGTCCACATAGACCCGATGGGAAACGCCAATCGGCTGGCTCTGGGCGGACATGGAAGCAACTTTGGACATCGCCCCCTGTCGAAACATCAACGGACCTCCGCATGAGGGTGGGCAAGGATCTGTCGGTATAGTCGGCGGATACACGACGTTGACCATCGCGCTGGGCGTCGGGCTGCCAAATGCAACACCTGCATTGGTCATCTGCCACTGGAACCCGTAGGTACTGGCTGCGGGTGTCTGCCCTTGGATACTGAAGTCTGCTATCTGTCCAGGGAGGATGGTACCGGGGATATCCAATGTCGCGATGCCGAATGCATTGGTGAACGACTGGTTTCTGGACACAAGTCGATACCCGGCAGCCGTAGACCAGGTGCTGGTTCCGACGTTCCGGATCCGCAAGTTGATGGTGTACGGGAGGCCGGTATAAAGGGTGGGGATTGTCTGATCGACGAACTGGGCGTCGGCAATCGGGTCGGGCGGTGCGCTGGCCAAACGCTCGGTCTCGATCAAAGTCGGCAGCGACGCGTTGTTGTAGGTGTAACGCGTCCGGGCAAACGTCCCGCCGGTTTCCAATTCGAAGTACGAAGCCAGACGCCAACCCGCGTCATACCTCAAATGCCTCGTCTGCGAATCGGGACTGGTCACGGAGGCCAGGCGACCGAAGGAGTCATAGGTGTAGGCCGTTACATATGCTGTACCATCGACAATGCGCCTTTCGTTCCTGATTCTTCCACGCTCGTCGTAGACGTACTCGGTAACGTCTCCGTTGATCCCTGCAATCCTGCCCGGCTGTCCCAGCTCGTTGTAGTCAGAGTAGGTGACCACAACTCCGAGTGACGTGCTGATACTGATCAGGTCTCCTTTCGAATTGTAGGAGCGAGTGACGGCATCGCCCGCACCCTGCAGAGGCCCATCGATCGTCATCGTGGCAACCATGCCGTTGGCATGTTCTGTGTAGCTGTAGAACGTAGTCCGTGTCTGGTTCTGGCTGAGTGGCACAACCGCAGACAAGTTCTTGATCGCCATGGATGCCAGCCGCTTGCGCGCGTCGTACCCGTAAGTGACCTGGTAGAGCTGGCCCGTGCCCGCTTCCACGGTCTCCCTGAGCAACCGGTTCTCATTTGGATCCCAGACATAAACCTTGGTGCGTGCTTCCGCCGTTCCGGCGGCTTCGATCTTCCTTATCAATTGGCCTTTGGCGTTGTGATCATAGTCCGTAACGCTGCCTTCCTGGTCCTGCACCTGGTCCTTGTACCCGTTCGCGTCGTAACTGATGCTCTTGATGCTCGCAGGACAATTGATGGATGCCTGTCCGTTGACGGATGTCAGCTTGCGATCAAGAAATGAATAGGTCGCCTTCTTGCCAAGCGGGTTCGTCTGGACAACCGAAAGTGTTTGCTTCCCGTTCTGGAAGCCGCTCGTGTAGGAGAATGTATTCCTTTCCACTCCACCAGCGTGCTCCGTCAGCGTGGCCCTGCGCTGCGAGTCGTAGGCGAATGTGGAATAGCGAACGCTGTTGAATGATTTCCCGGTCAGTGCAAAGAATTCCGCCTGATCGTAGTGATACGTGATCACCGTGGCCGGGGATCCCGGCAAGGTGGTGCTCGCAAGCAAATGCAGTCCGTCATAGACCTTTTGATGGCTGTAGGTGTATCGATATGTATTCCCAGCCGGGTCCTTGATCTGGGTCAGCTCGTCGGCCGTCCACAGGAACTGGATGAAACGGCTGGACGTGTGTGTCACGCGTTGCAGCTGCGTGCCCTGCATACCGCCATAGGTGAAGGTCCACCCAATGTTCTGCTCGTCCTTGACCTCGAGCGGCAACCCACCAGCTCTGTAGAGTTCGATCGTCGAGCTTTCGCTATACAGCCGCCATGTCCCATTCGGTTGCCGAACGATCCGCGAGAGTGGACTAGCCTTTTCCTCGTAGTAGGCCCCGTCGGCTGCCTTCTGGTAACGGATCTTGCGCCCGTCCGGGCGATGGGCCCAGATTGTGTCGTAACTGTGTCCGTTCGTGCACTCGGCAACACTCGATCGTGGGTAGCAAGCGCTGAGACCGTATCCGCTACCGAAGCTGAGCTTGTAATCGAAGTTCGTGAGCCAGTGGTAGCCGAACAGGCCGATACCGTCCCAATGCTGGTTCCACGTGCGCTCAAGCCGAAGCGGCCCAGCGTCGAAATCAAGCTCGCGCTCGACCTTGTTGCCCGAGGACATGACGACAGGATTTCCGGCCGTCGGTTGCACATCCCCGTCCTTGCAGTCCCCCGAGGCACTTGCATCTGCATCTGTCACAGCTTCGAGCTGTCCGAAGTTGGGACTGATTTCTAGGTTGTTGGAGATGGCGCCAACACTTCCCTGCGAAGGAACACCGCTGATCTGAATGCCATATATGCGATCAGCAGTAACCGACACGGTGTCGAGCGTCCTCACGCCTCCGGTGGAGCCATCTATCGGAAGAATGCCCCGCAAGCTAGGGTCGATCGCCAAAGCGCTTGCATGGAAGCCAAGTGCAATGATTGCCGCGCCCGCGATGCGGGTCGCGGGTCCTATCAAATCGAACGTTGCGAGAGCCAATTTCCCACGCAAATTCCACAAGGGCCGATAAGACCAGCGATTGACACGCACCATGATTCCCTTCCTTTGGAAACACTGCTGTTGCGATCTCGTTCCGCATGCAACATGGGCCGAAATGTCCGGCCCCATCAGCATCGGTTGCAAAAAACGACTGGCAGCATTGCAGCCGCTCCCCGGGGATATGTATATATCGCAATAAGCAAGGTCGCAAGTGGCGCGTGCAGGATCGTGTATAAGTGAATCGCCCCGGCGTTCCTAGACAACATATACCTGCTTTGGATCGGAAGCAGCCATCCAAAGAAAATAGAATCAGCTCTTACGCTTCGCCCTAGGATGCGCAGCATCATAAACCTTGGCCAGATGCTGGAAATCCAGATGTGTATAGATCTGCGTGGTCGCGATATCCGCATGCCCCAGCAATTCCTGCACACCACGCAGGTCGCCTGAGGATTCCAGAATATGGCTGGCGAAACTGTGCCGCAGCATATGCGGGTGCACGTTCTTGAACAGCCCTTGGCGTTGCGCCAGTTGCTTGATGCGGATCTGCACGGCGCGTTGGCTGATCGGGCCGCCGCTACGACCTGGGAATACCGGCTTCTCGCCGGTACCGCCGCTTTCCCTGCGCCACTCCTGCAATGCGTTCATTGCATGCGAGCCGACCGGCACGGTGCGTTCGCGGTTGCCTTTGCCGTGCACCAGCACGATGCCGCTGGCGGTATCGAGGTCGCGCCAGCGCATGGCGCAGAGTTCGCTCAGGCGCAGGCCTGAGGAATAGAACAGTTCGAGCAGCGCGCGGTCGCGCAGGCCCAGCGGTGCGTCGGTGGGCAGTTCGACCAGCTGCACGGCTTCGTCGGCGTCCAGCACCTGGGGCAGTTTGCGCGGTGCCTTGGGTGCACGCAGGCCGGCGGCGGGGCTGTTGTCGATGACGTTGTTCTTCAGCAGCCAGGCGTAGAAGCTGCGGCAGGCCGACAGGCGGCGCTGCAGGCTTTTTGCCGACAGGCCACGGCGGTGCTCGCTGGCGACGAACTCGCGCAGCTGGTCGCCTTGCAGGGTTTGCGGATCGGCGACGTCATGCGCTTCGCACCATTGCGTGAGCGCGGCGAGGTCGCGCTGGTAGGCGTCCAGCGTGTGCGCCGACATGCGGCGCTCGACCTGCAGGTAGGACAGGAATGCCTGGACGGCGCTCATCGCCGCGTCACTCCACTCAGGCGCTGCGGAAGCGCTGCAGGCCCGTCACCAGCGATTCGCCCATCATGCGCAGGAACAGCGTGCCCATGCCGGGATAGAAGCGGTTGGGGTCGTAGCTGCCTACCGCGATCAGGCCGACGCCCGGCAGCGGCAACAATGCGGTGGACGACACTTCGTTGACCCGCTCGCCGTACAGCACGACGTTCTTTTCCTGCTGCAGGCGGCCGCAGATGGGCTCGCCGTCCTGCAGGCAGTCGTGGAACGGCGCCAACCTGGCGTCGTCCTTGGCGATGACCTGCAGCCACGGTGCTTCGGCCAGTTCCGGCACGTCGTCGAAGGAGACGATGCGCACCAGGTCGCCGGCAAAATCTTCTTCCAGCGAAGCGGCCATCGCACGCAGGGTGTCGGCGGCGCTGGTCTGGCGCATCAGTGCCAGGGTCAGCTGGTGGGTACGCACGGCGAGCCGTTCGTTGATCTGTGCGTTGGCGCCGAGGTCGGCCAAGCGCCGCGACAGCTCGCGGTTCTTGTCGCGCAGCACTTCCAGCTGGTAACTGGCGAGCGAGGCGGTGGGGCCGTCGTCGCGCGGCACCACCATGGTCAGTGCCAGATCGGGGAACTGCTTGAGGAAGGTCGGATGACGCCGCAGCCAGGCAGCGACTTCATGGGCACCGATTTTCTCGACTGTGTCGTTCATCCCATCCACTCTCCGTCAAATACGAATGCTGCCGGGCCGGACATCACGATCTCGGCATCGTCTGCCGGCCATTGGATACGCAGGTCGCCACCGGGCAAGGAGATCAAGGCGTCGCGCTGCAGGCGGCCGCGCTGCATCAGCACCACCGCCGCCGCGCAGGCACCGCTGCCGCAGGCCAGGGTCTCGCCAACGCCGCGCTCGTAGACGCGCAGGCGGGCGTGGCCGGCATCCATCACCTGGGCGAAGCCGACATTCACCGATTCGGGGAACGAGGGGTTCTGCTGCAGCAAGGGCCCTACCCGCTCGACCGGTGCGGCGTCGACCGAACCGACTTCCAGCACGGCGTGTGGGTTGCCCATCGACACGGCGCCGAAGCGCACGTTCTCGCCCTGCAGCGAGGTCATGTATTCCTCGCGCGCACGCGGGAAGCCGAGCAGCGGAATCTGTTCCGGCTCGAACTCGGGCTTGCCCATGGCCACGGCGTATTCGCCATTGGCCAGGCGCTGCACGGCGTGGGTACGGGTCGGGCTGTCGATGATGAAGTCGTCGCCCTGCGCCGCGCCGTCGCGTACCAGCCAGGCGGCCACGCAGCGCGCGCCGTTGCCGCATTGCTGCGAAGTGGAGCCATCGGAGTTCCAGATACGGTAGGACGCTACCGCGCCTTCGCTGCGCGGGGCCTCGATGGTCAGGATCTGGTCGCAGCCCACGCCGCGGTGGCGGTCGGCCAGCAGCGCTGCCTGCTCGGCATTCGGCGGCGCGCTGCCGTCACGCAGGTCCAACACCACGAAATCATTGCCGGCGCCATGCATCTTGCTGAAGCGCATGCGCCCTGTTGCCGACTTACTCATTTACGCCAGCACCACCGGTTCCGTCTTCAACGGCTTCGTCGGCCTTCTTGTCGGCGGCCGGGTCGGGCTTTTCAGTGGCGGGCTGGTCGGCCGGGGTGACTTCCTGTTCCTCGATCGGCACCGGCTTCTGCGGCATCACCAAGGGGCCCTTGTTGCCACAGGCACTGAGACCCAGCAGCAGGAAGGCCGCCGGGATGAGAATCAGGAAACGGGACGTCTTGTTCATCCCCGGAGTATAGCCACTGGACCATGAAGTCCGAACCGCGATCTCGCCCCGTTCAGCGTTCGCCGGGGGGCAAGGGGCGCAGCCACAGCCACAGGCAGACACAGGCCATGATGCTGATGGAGGTCCATTTCACCCAGGCCAGCGGCACGCACCACAGGGTGATCAGGGCACAGGCCAGCATGGTCAGGCTGGCCATCCACTTGCCCTTGCGGCTGACCGCGCCGTGCGCCTGCCAGTCGCGGATGGCCGGACCGAAGCGGGGGTGGTCCAGCAGCCAGCGGTGCAGCCGCTCGGAGCCATGCGAGGCCGCCCAGGCCGAAATCAGCACGAAGACGGTGGTGGGCAGCCCCGGCACGAAGATGCCGACGATGCCCACGCCCAGACTGACATAAGCCAGCAGCCACCACGCCCAGCGCAGGCGCGGTGGGCGCGTGCGTGGACCGGGAGGATCACGTGGCGGCGGTGTATCAGGCATCGCTACGACCTGGCTGCGTCAGTCAGCCAGGCCCAGCTGCCCCAGCACGAAGGCGAAGGACTCAGCCTGTTCCTTGTAACGCTGGAAACGGCCGGACTTGCCGCCGTGGCCGGCTTCCATGTTGGTGCGGAACACGATGGGCTGGCTGCCGGTGTTGACGTCACGCAGCTTGGCCACCCACTTGGCCGGCTCCCAGTACTGCACCTGCGAATCCCACAGCCCGGTGCCGACGAACAGCGACGGATAGGCCTGGGCGGTGACGTTGTCGTACGGCGAGTACTTGAGCATGTAGTCGTAGTACGGCTTCTGCTCCGGGTTGCCCCATTCGTCGTACTCGTTGGTGGTCAGCGGGATGCTGGCGTCGAGCATGGTGGTGACCACGTCGACGAACGGCACCTGCGCAACCATCACCCGGTAATCGCCCGGGGCCTGGTTGGCCACCGCGCCCATCAGCAGGCCACCGGCGCTGCCGCCCGAGGCCGCGACGCGGTCCTTGGCGGCATAGCCCTGTGCGACCAGCGCGCGGGTCACGTCGACGAAGTCGTTGAAGGTGTTCTGCTTGTGCAGCAGCTTGCCGTCGTCGTACCAGCTGCGGCCCATTTCCTGGCCGCCACGGATGTGGGCGATGGCATAGACCACGCCACGATCCAGCAGGCTGACCACGCTCTGGTTGAAGTTGGGGTCCATCGACATGCCGTAGCTGCCGTAGGCGTACTGGTACAGGGCGGCAGTACCGTCCTTCTTGAAGCCCTTCTTGTAGACCAGCGACACCGGAATACGCGCGCCATCGCGGGCGGTCACCCAGACGCGCTCGGTTTCATACTTGCTCGGGTCATAGCCGATCACCGGCTGCTGCTTGAGCAGGCGGCGCTCGCCGGTCTTGACGTTGAGCTCGTAGGTGGTGGCCGGTGTGGTCAGCGAGGTGTAGCTGTAACGCAGCCACTCGGTATCGGGCTCGGCGTTGACCGACAGGCCCATCGAGTAAGCCGGCTCATCGGCCTTGACGAAATCGCTGCGGCCATCGGCGAACAGCAGGCGCACGCGCTCCAGCGCTTCGGCGCGCTCGGCGATGGCGGTATAGCCGTCGAACAGCTCGAAGCCTTCGATCAGCACCTGCGGATCGTGCTTGACCCAATCCTTCCACTGCTTGCGGTCAGTGGCACCTTCCGGCGCGGTGACCAGCTTGAAGTTGGTAGCGCCATCGGCATTGGTGCGGATCACCCAATGGCCGTTGTAGTGGTCGGCGTCGTATTCGACATCGCGCTCGCGCTTGGCCAGCACAGTGAACTCGCCCGGGTTGGCGGCAGAGGTGTAACGCAGCTCGGAGGACACGGTGCTGTCCACGCCGATGGTGATGAAGCGGTCGTCGCGGGTGCGGCCGATGCCCATGTAGAAGCTGTCGTCCTTCTCCTCGTAGACCAGCACGTCGGCACTGGCCGGGGTGCCGAGCACGTGCTTCTTGACGCGCACGGTGAGCAGGGTTTCCGGGTCGTTCTCGACGTAGAACAGGGTGCGGTTGTCATCGGCCCAGATCACATTGGCCGACACGCCCTCGATCACGTCGTCCAACACCTTGCCGGTGGCCAGGTCCTTGAAGCGGATGGTGTACTGGCGGCGGCCCACAGAATCTTCGGCATAGGCCAGCAAGGTGTTGTCGCGACTGATGTCCATGTCGCTGACGGCGTAATAGCCCTTGCCTTCGGCCAGCACGTTGAGATCCAGCAGCACCTCTTCCGGCGCCTGCATGTCGCCCTTGCGACGGGCGTGGATGGGATAGTCCTTGCCGGTCTCGTAGCGGGTGTAATACCAGTAGCCGCGCTCGGGGTAGGGCACGCTGGCATCGTCCTGCTTGATGCGGCCGACGATCTCGGCGTAGAGCTTGTCCTGCAGCGGCTTGAGCGGCGCCATCAGGGCGTCGGTGTAGGCGTTCTCGGCGTTGAGGTAGGCCAGCATCGCCGGCTCCTTGCGCTCGTCGTCACGCAACCAGTAATACGCATCCTCGCGCTGCGCACCGAACGGCGCGGTCACCGTATGCGGGCGCTTCTCGACATCAGGCGGGGTGGGCTGGGACGCGGCGGCGGTATTGATCATCAGGCTTGCAACCAACAGGCAAAGAAGAGGTTTCATCAGGTTCACTCCGGAACAGCGGTGGTGCATCCAGTGCAGCAGGCCACAGTGTGCCATGCCCGGCGCTTGCCCCGCTGCCATCAACGGCGCCTATCATGCAGCGATGAACACGCCCCACACCCCGCACGCCCCATACAGCCGCCGCAGTCAGGAGATCGCGCCCTTCCACGTCATGTCGCTGCTGGCCCGCGCCAACGCACTGGAGCAGCAAGGCCACGACGTGATCCACCTGGAGATCGGCGAGCCCGATTTCACCACCGCCGAGCCCATCGTCCGCGCCGGCCAGGCCGCTTTGGCCGCCGGTCATACGCGCTACACCGCAGCGCGCGGCCTGCCTGCCCTGCGCCAGGCCATTGCTGGCTTCTACGGCCAGCGCTACGGGCTGGACATCGACCCGGAGCGGATCCTGGTCACCCCGGGCGGCTCGGGCGCGCTGCTGCTGGCCTCCAGCCTGCTGGTGGACCCGGACAAGCACTGGCTGCTGGCCGACCCTGGCTACCCCTGCAACCGGCATTTCCTGCGCCTGGTGGAAGGCGCGGCGCAGCTGGTGCCGGTGGGGCCTGAAAGTGGGTATCAGCTGACTCAGGAATCGATTGCTGCAAATTGGGATGCCAGCAGTGTTGGTGCGTTGGTGGCCTCGCCGGCCAATCCGACTGGCACCACCTTGGATGCTGGGCAGTTGGCTGGCCTGTCTTCCGCACTGAAGGAACGCGATGGGCATCTGGTGGTGGATGAGATCTACCACGGGCTGACTTATGGCTTTGATGCGCCCAGCGTGCTGGAAGTGGATGACGAGGCGTTCGTGTTGAACAGCTTCTCCAAGTACTTCGGCATGACTGGCTGGCGGCTGGGTTGGCTGGTGGCTCCGCCGCGTGCGGTACCGGAGCTGGAGAAGCTTGCGCAGAACCTGTACATCAGCGCGCCGTCGATGGCGCAGCATGCGGCCTTGGCGTGTTTCGAGCCGGAGACGATTGCGATCTTCGAACAGCGCCGCGAGCAGTTCCGGCAGCGACGGGATTATCTGCTGCCAGCGTTGCGGGCGCTTGGGTTCCGGATTGATGTGGAGCCGCAGGGCGCGTTCTACCTGTACTGCGATGTGAGCGCGTTTACCGATGATGCACAGGCGTTCTGTGCGCACTTCCTGGAGACCGAGCATGTGGCGTTTACGCCTGGCCTGGATTTTGGGAACTATCGGGCGAACCAACATGTGCGGATTGCGTATACGCAGGATGTTGGGCGTTTGCAGGAGGCGGTGGAGCGGATTGGACGGGGGTTGGAGAGTTGGTTGGCTGGGAAGGTTGGCTAAGGGCTAAGAGCCTAAAGGCACCCCTCCCCAGCCCTCCCCTTCGCCTGCGGCGAAAGGGAGGGAGTGGAAGCGACAGCAGAAGCAAGAGCGCAAGCACAACTCAGCACGCATGCTTTGCTTGCAACTCCCTCCCTTTCGCCGCAAGCGAAGGGGAGGGCTGGGGAGGGGTGCTTTGGCTTTGGCTTTGGCTTTGGCTTTGGCTTTGGCTTTGGCTTTGGCTTTGGCTTTGGCTTTGGCTTTGGCTGTGGCTGTGGCTGTGGCTGTGGCTGTGGCTCGGCTTTGGCTTTGGCTGTGGCTGTGGCTGTGGCTCGGCTTTAGCTTTGGCTGTGACTGTGACTGTGACTGTGACTGTGGCTCGGCTTTGGCTATTTCCCTTCTCCCGCTTGCGGGGGAAGGTGCCCGTAGGGCGGATGGGGGGAGCTTTTGAGCTTTTGAAATGCCTACCGCAATTCACCAACAAGACTCCGCCCTTGCCCTCACCCCAACCCCCGCTCCACGCCCCGGCCCTTGCGCTGGCGCAAGTGCGTTCAACAGGGGCACAAACCGATGGTTTGTAAACGCCCCACTTTCACCCCGCAAGCGGGAGAGGGGCTTAGGCAAAAGCAAAAGCAAAAACAAACGCCACCTTTCGGTGGCGTTTGTTTTGCATCACTTCAAACCAAGCATCACTTCTTGCTCAGCTGCTCCCACAGGAAGCTGTACGCCAGTGCCGACATATGCGCGGCCTGCGCATTGTTCGCTGCACCACCATGACCACCTTCGATGTTCTCGTAGTAGGTCACGTCCTTGCCTGCGTCGATCATCTTGGCCGCCATCTTGCGGGCGTGGCCCGGGTGGACGCGGTCATCACGGGTAGAGGTGGTGAACAGCACCGGCGGGTAGCTCTTGGCCGGGTCGAACAGGTGGTACGGGGAGAAGGTCTTGATGAAGTCCCAATCCGCCGTGTCCGGGTTGCCGTACTCGGCCATCCACGAAGCACCGGCCAACAGGTGGCTGTAGCGCTTCATGTCCAGCAGCGGAACCTGCACCACCACTGCACCGAACAGCTCCGGGTACTGGGTCAGCATGTTGCCGGTCAGCAGACCGCCGTTGCTGCCGCCCTGCACGCCCAGGTGCTTGGCCGAGGTGATGTTGCGGGTGACCAGGTCCTGCGCCACCGCTGCCATGTCCTCGTAGGCCTTGTGACGGTTCTGCTTCAGCGCCGCCTGGTGCCAGCGCGGACCGTACTCGCCACCGCCACGGATGTTGGCCACGACGTACACGCCGCCCTTATCCAGCCAGGCGCGGCCCATGCCACCGGAATAACCGGGAGTCAGCGAGATTTCAAAGCCACCGTAGCCGTACAGCAGGGTCGGGTTGGAACCATCCAGCTTCATCGTCTTGTCGTGCACGACGAAGTACGGCACGCGGGTGCCGTCCTTGCTGGTGGCGAAGTGCTGCTCGATCACCTTGTCGCTGGCGTCGAAGAACGCCGGCATGGTCTTGAGCACTTCCGGCTGCTGGCCGATCTCGGCCAGGGCCAGGGTGGTCGGGGTCAGGTAGTCGGTGACGGTCATCCACACCGCGTCGCTTTCGTCCGCGTCCACTGCGCCGACACCAATGGTGCCAAATGCCGGTGCGCCGGTGAAATCGCTGCTCACCCAACCGTCCTTGCCGTGGGTCAGCACCTTCAGGCGGTTCTTGACGTCGTCCAGCACGTTCAGCACCACGTGCGACTTGGTCCAGGTGGTACCGGCCAGCGAGGTGGTATCGGTCGGCGCGAACAGCACGTCGAACTCACGCTTGCCGGCCATGAAGTCATCGAACTTCGTCGCCAGCAGCGAACCTGCGTTATAGGTCTTGCCGCCTACGGTCCACGGCTCACGCAGTTCCAGCGTCAGCCATTCGCGGCGCACGCCCTTTTCGGCCGAGTTCGGTGCGTCGACCTTGGTCAGCTTGCCATCGGCGCCGATCAGGAACAGCTCGTTGTTGTAGAAAGCAATCGTGCGGCTGACGAAGTTACGCTCGAAGCCGGGCGTATCGTCGTGCATCGCGGCGATGTACATGTCTTCCGGCTTGCCCTCGTACACCGTGGTTGCGGCGCTGATCGGGGTGCCGCGCTGCCAGCGCTTGACCACGCGCGGGTAGCCGGAGGTGGTCATCGAACCACTGCCGAAATCGGTGTAGACGAAGACGTTGTCCTGATCGATCCAGCCCAAGCCACCCTTGGCCTCGGCGCGGAAGAAGCCGTCCTTGATCCAGTCCTTCTTGGAGATGTCGAATTCGCGGGTGACATCGGCATCGGCGCCACCGCGCGACAGCGCGATCAGGCAGCGGTTGTACTCCGGGCGCAGGCAGTTGGCGCCATGCCACACCCAGTTCTCGCCCTCGGCCTTGTTCAGCGCGTCCAGGTCCAGCACGGTTTCCCACAGCGGCTCGGCCTTGCGGTATTCGACCAGCGTGGTGCGGCGCCATACGCCGCGCTCGTGCTGCTTGTCCTTCCAGAAGTTGTAGTAGTAATCGCCGATCTTCTCGACACCCGGGATCTTGGCATCCGAATCCAGCACCTCACGGATGCCGGCCTCCATCGCCTTGAACTGCGGGGTCACGGCCAGGCGGCCTTCGGACTTGGCGTTCTGCTCCTTCACCCAGCCCAGCTGTTTGTCGCCGGTGACGTCTTCCAACCAGGCGTACTTGTCCTGGGAGTCGTCAGCGGCCATGGCGGCCCCGGCCAGGCCGGAAGAAAGCAGACCTGCCACAAGGCAGGCAGAGGTGAGTCGGGACATGTTGGCTCCATGCGGTCATAAGCCGCGAACGCTAACACAGCCCCCTGCCCGCCCCCACGTGTCGAAGGTCAGGCCGCCTGCGGCAGGCGACGCCGGGCCGGGCGACGGCCACGGGTGGCCTGCGGGCCGCGTTTACGCGGTTTGGCGTGGCGGTTCCTCCAAGCTGCGGGTAGGCGGAAGCGGTACAAGGCCCACCAGGCGCTCAGCGGCATGCCTACCAGCCACAGCGGCAACCAGCCGATCCACTGGCTGTGGCCGCGCGCCGCCGGCCAGACCAGCACCAGTGCCAGGCCAGCCAGGGCCGCCTGTCTGACGCAGCGCAGCACCTGCGGATCGGGCGCGTCCTGCGCGTTACGACGGGATGACGATGCAAGCGGCTTGGTCATGACGTTCTCCGGCAACATGGCTGTGTTGGAGTGCATCCTCGGCGGCCGCCATCTCACAGACTGCGACCTGCCATTGACGGACGCATCGCTGCCCGTCGAACATGCAGCCCTGACCTTCATAGGTGCCTTACCCGTAATGCGACCGATTCCCGTCTTTGTGTCCGCCATGCTGTTGAGTCTCGCCCTGCCGCTGAGCCCGGCACTTGCACAGGAGGCTGCACCGGCGACGACGACGGTGGAAGGAATCGCCGAGGGCCCGATAGACCTGCAGCGCTTCATGGGCCGCTGGTATGTGATCGGACGCGTACCGAACTTCATCGAACGTGGCCATGTGGCCAGCGTCAACACCTACACCCTGCGTGACGACGACAAGGTAGCCATCAAGTACCAGTTCCGCGAAGGCTTTGCCGAACCGGAAGAAGAGATCGACATCCGCGCCAAGGTGGACGAAGAAAGCGGCAACCGCAGCTGGCGCACCTGGTTCTACCGGGTAGTACCGACCCGTTCACGCATTCTTGAAGTGGCGCCGGACTACTCCTGGGCACTGATCGGCTACCCGGGTCGCGAGATGGCGTGGATCTTCGCCCGCGAACCGGACATGGACAACGCTAACTACCGTCAGCTCGCCACGCGCCTGCGTGACAAGTACGACGTCAACACCGACAAGCTCAAGCGCGTGCCGCAGCACCCGCAGCAGGTGGACAAGCTGGGCTTTGAGGTGCCGAACAAGAAGTAACAGGGACAGAACCGTAGTGGGGCGGCCCGGGGGGGGCGGGGGGGGTCCGGAAATCCCCCAACCGGGAGAGGAAGGGCCAAACCGCCAGCCCACCCCCCCACGCCGCCGCCGCGGGGGGGGGGGGG
>NZ_JBRREC010000066.1:0-28333 GCF_056760015.1 Stenotrophomonas sp. STEN029
CCACCCACCACCAACCAACGCGCCCGGCATAAAACCCTTACCTGCCTGTTCGTGCCGCGCCAGGCGGGGCTGAGGCTTTATCGTAACTCCCCCAGCCGAGCATGGCTCGGCTCTACAGGGGGAACTCGCCAGCCATCCCAACCTGCTGTTGTAGGAGCGGCGTAAGCCGCGAAGCTGGCAATGCCTGAAAGGCTCAAGAGCCAACCCCTCCCCAGCCCTCCCCTCCGCCTTCGGCGCAAGGGAGGGAGCACATCATCAGCCCAACAGGGTTTCCAGCACCGCCATGCGCACGGCGACGCCGTTGGCGACCTGGCGCAATACCCACGACTGCGGACCATCGGCCACTTCGTCGGTGACTTCCACGCCGCGGTTGATCGGACCCGGGTGCAGCACCGCTGCGTCCTTGGCGGCACGCTTCAGGCGCTCGCTGTTGAGGCCGTACTGCGCGTGGTACTGCTCCAGCGACGGCACCAGGCCTTCTTCCATGCGCTCGCGCTGCAGGCGCAGCATCATCAGCGCATCCACGCCTTCCAGCATCGCGTCGAAATCATGGCCGACCACGCAGCCATCAAGGATGCCATCCTCCGGCAGCAGCGACTGCGGGCCGCAGACGCGGATCTCGCCCACACCCAAAGTACGCATCGCCTGCAGATCGGTGCGCGCAACGCGCGAATGCTTCACGTCGCCGACGATCACCACTTTCAGCTTGGAGAAATCGCTGCCCTTGGCCTGGCGCAGGGTCAGCATGTCGAGCAGGCCCTGGGTCGGGTGCGCGCTGCGGCCGTCGCCGGCATTGATCAGCGCGGTACCTTCGCCAGCCACGCCAGCCAGTTCGGCCACCGCACCATCGTCCGGGTGGCGCACGATGAAGCCGCGCACGCCCATCGCCTCCAGATTCTTCAGCGTGTCGCAGGCGGTCTCACCCTTGCGCGCGGAAGAGGTGGAAGCATCGAAATTCAGTACGTCCGCACCCAGCCGCTGCGCCGCCAGCTGGAACGAGCTGCGGGTGCGGGTGGAGGGCTCGAAGAACAGGGTGCAGACGCCGGTACCGGCGAGCACCGCGCGCTTGTTGTTGATCCGGCCCACCGCGGCATCGCGGATCTGGCCAGCACGGTCGAGCAGCTGCAGCAGGGTTTCCCGCGGCAACCCATCCAGGGTCAGCAGGTGGCGCAGGCGTCCTTGGGCATCAAGTTGCGAAGCGGTCATGGCAGGGTCTTCGACAGTCAGGAAATAGGGGTGGCTTCGTGCGGCGCCGACAACCAGCGCTCGATGATGACGGCGGCGGCAACGGCGTCGAGGTTGGCGGCATCGCGGCGACGCTTGCGGCCTTCGGCGCGCTCCGCGGCGAAGCGCTGCGCGGCCTCGACCGAGCTGGAACGCTCGTCCACCAGTAATACCGGCACCTTGTAGCGCTGCTGCAGCTGCCGGGCAAAGGCGTGCGCGCGCTTGCGGTTGGGCTGGTCTTCGCCTTCCAGGGTGAGCGGATCGCCGACGATCATGCCTTGCGGCCGCCATTCCTTGTGCAGCTTGTCCAGCGCGTTCCAGTCCGGGCCATTGCCATGCACATCGACGACCGCGATCGCACGCGCGCCGACGCCCAGCGAGCTGCCAATGGCAACGCCGATGCGGCGCGAGCCGACATCGAAGCCCAGTACCGTGCTGCTGGTGGAAAGTGTGTTGGACTCAAGCACGGCCGCTGTATCCGGTGACCAGGAACAGATCAACGCCGATGCGCGCGCCAGCCAACTGCCAGCGCTCGTCCAGCGGTGTTTCGAACAGCACGGCAGCGTCGGCGGGCACGGTCAGCCAGCTGTTCTCCGCCAGTTCCTGCTCCAGCTGGCCTTCACTCCAGCCGGCACAGCCGAGCGTGACCAGGGCATTGCGCGGACCTTCGCCACGGGCCATGGCTTCGAGGATGTCGCGGGACGTCGTCAGGTAGAGGCCATCGCCCACCTTCAGGCTGGAATCCCATTCGCGCGCGTCGTCATGGATGACGAAACCGCGTTCGGTGTGCACCGGCCCGCCATTGAGCACCGGCACGGCGCGCAGGTCGCCATCGTCGGTATCGATCGCCATCTGCGCGAACACATCGCCCAGGGTGAAATCGGAGGGCTGGTTGACCACGACGCCCATGGCGCCGTTTTCGTCGTGCTGGCAGATCAAGGCCACGCTACGCGCGAACTGGGGGTCGACCAGCGACGGCAAAGCCACCAGCAGGTGATTGGAAAGAGGTGGTGACAGCGCAGACATGTCTGCATTCTACCGGCTGCGGCTGCCTGACGCCTCGCAGGGGCGATAATCGGGCCTTCCTTAACGCGGACATGCCCATGACCTACTACTGTGATTTCGCCCCGGGCCACCCCGTGCACGGGCCGTACCACGAGAACGAGTATGGCTTCCCGCAGCGCGACGAACGCGAACTCTTCGAGCGCCTGCTACTGGAAATCAACCAGGCCGGCTTGAGCTGGGAAACCATCCTGCGCAAGCGCGAAGGCTTCCGCAGCGCCTACAGCGGCTTCGACGTGGACGCGGTGGCAGCCTATGGCGAGGCGGATGTCGCCCGCCTGCTGGCCGATGCCGGCATCATCCGCAACCGGCTCAAGGTGGCAGCAGCGATCCACAACGCGCAGGTGATCCAAGGGCTGCGTGCCTCCCATGGCGGTTTCGCCGAATGGCTGGACGCGCATCATCCGCTGCCCAAGGCGGACTGGGTGAAGCTGTTCAAGAAGACGTTCCGGTTTACCGGCGGCGAGATCACCGGCGAATTTTTGATGAGCCTAGGCTACCTGCCCGGCGCGCACCGGGAGGATTGCCCGGTGATGGTGAAGATTGCAGCGATTGGGCCGGCTTGGATGGAGCGGTAGGGCTGGGATTGGGGATTGGGGATTGGGGATTGGGGATTGGGGATTGGGGAGAGCTTAAGACAGGGCAATGAGCAGAAGCGAAGAGCAGAAGCACCCCTCCCCGGCCCTCCCCTTCGCTACGCGAAAGGGAGGGGGAGGAGCGGCCTCCCGCTTTGGGCTTGCTCCGCTCTGGCTCGGCCTTCGCCCCTCCCTTTCGCGCAGCGAAGGGGAGGGTTCGGGAGGGGTGCTCTTGATCTTGATCTTGATCTTGATCTTGATCTTCCCCCCACCCCCCAACAAAAAAGCCGCCCCACAAGGAGCGGCTTTTCAAACAACCAAACCCGCCAGATTCAGCGAACCTCGGCAATCTCCACGCCATCCAGACCCTGCGACAGGGTCTTGGCATCACCGCCCTGCGACAGCTTGATGCGCAGGCGTACTTCGTTCTGCGAATCGGCGTAGCGCAAGGCATCGTCGTAGCTGATCTCGCCGGCCTGGTACAGCTCGAACAGGCTCTGGTCGAAGGTCTTCATGCCCAGCTGCACGGAGTCGCGCATCACTTCCTTGAGCTTGTGCACTTCGCCATCGCGGATGTAGTCCTGCACCAGCGGCGTGCCCAGCAGGATTTCCATCGCCACACGGCGGCTCTTGCCGTCCGGGGTCGGTACCAGCTGCTGTGCCACCACGCCCTTCAGGTTCAGCGACAAGTCCATCAGCAACTGGTTGCGACGGTCTTCCGGGAAGAAGTTGATGATGCGATCCATCGCCTGGTTGGCGTTGTTGGCGTGCAGCGTGGCCAGCACCAGGTGACCGGTTTCGGCGAACGCCACCGCGTGATCCATGCCCTCGCGGGTGCGGATTTCGCCGATCATGATCACGTCCGGCGCCTGCCGCAGGGTGTTCTTCAGCGCCGCTTCCCAGCTGTCGGTATCGATGCCGACTTCGCGCTGGGTCACGATGCAGCCTTCGTGCTTGTGCACGAATTCGATCGGGTCTTCGATGGTGATGATGTGGCCGGTCGAGTTCTGGTTGCGGTAGCCGATCATCGCCGCCAGCGAGGTCGACTTGCCGGTACCGGTGGCGCCGACGAACAGGATGATGCCGCGCTTGGTCATCGCCAGCGTCTTGATCACCGGCGGCAGGTTCAGCTCTTCCACGGTGGGAATGCGCGTCTCGATGCGACGCAGCACCATGCCTACCTGGTTGCGCTGGTAGAAGCAGCTCACACGGAAGCGACCCACGCCGGATACACCGATGGCGAAGTTGCATTCGTGGGTTTTCTCAAACTCCTCGCGCTGCGCCGGCGTCATCACGTTGAGCACCATGTCGCGGCTTTGCTGCGCCGTCAGCGGTGTCTGGGTGATCGGCGACAGCTTGCCGTTGACCTTCATCGACGGCGGCATGCCGGCGGTGATGAAAAGGTCCGACGCCTTCTGGTGCGCCATCAGCTTGAGGAACGAGGTGAAATCAATAGTGCTCATGTCTGGCTCCCGATGGAGAGCCGGGACAGGGCGTGGGATGACTCCACGGCGCCCCGTCGATTCCGGCTTTTGCGAATCCCGAATTCCGAATCTTCAATCCCGAAACCTGGAATTACTCGAACAGACGCTTGTCCTTGGCGTATTCCTTGGCCTGGTTGCGCGTGATCAAGCTGCGCTTGACCAGATCCTGCAGATTCTGGTCCAGCGTCTGCATGCCCACCTGCTGGCCGGTCTGGATGGCAGAGTACATCTGCGCCACCTTGTCTTCGCGGATCAGGTTACGGATCGCCGGGGTTGCCACCATGATTTCGTGCGAGGCAATACGGCCACCGCCCACGCGCTTGAGCAGCGCCTGCGAAATCACCGCACGCAGCGACTCGGACAGCATCGAGCGCACCATCGGCTTTTCGCCAGCCGGGAACACGTCGATGATACGGTCGATGGTCTTGGCCGCCGAACTGGTATGCAGGGTGCCGAACACCAGGTGACCGGTTTCTGCGGCGGTCAGTGCCAGGCGGATGGTCTCAAGGTCACGCAATTCGCCGACCAGGATGATGTCCGGGTCTTCACGCAAGGCCGAGCGCAGGGCTTCGTTGAAGCCGTGCGTGTCGCGGTGCACTTCGCGCTGGTTGATCAGGCACTTCTGCGAGGTGTGCACGAATTCGATCGGGTCCTCGACGGTGAGGATGTGACCGTATTCGTTCTTGTTGATGTGATCGATCATCGCCGCCAGCGTGGTCGACTTGCCCGAACCGGTCGGGCCGGTGACCAGGATCAGGCCCTGCGGCTGCTCGATCAACTCGCGGAAGATCGGCGGGCAGGCCAGGTCTTCCAGCGTCAGCACTTCCGAGGGAATGGTACGGAACACCGCACCGGCACCACGGTTCTGGTTGAACGCATTGACACGGAAGCGCGCCAGCGAGGGAATCTCGAACGAGAAGTCGACCTCGAGGAACTCTTCGTAATCACGCCGCTGCTTGTCCGACATGATGTCGTACACCAGCGCGTGCACTTGTTTGTGGTCCAGGGCCGGGATGTTGATGCGACGGACGTCACCGTCCACGCGGATCATCGGCGGCAGGCCGGCGGAAAGATGTAAGTCCGAGGCCTTGTTCTTGACCGAGAACGCCAAAAGTTCAGCGATGTCCATACGCGCTCTGTCCCCTGCGTTGCGAGTATATGTAAGGTGTTTCCCCTGGCAGGCAGTATAAGCCTTCCCACGTAAGAGGTAGATGCTTTGCAAACCGTGTCGTTGGCCACCCTCCGGCAGCAGATCGACGCTGCTTCCAGCCCCTCCCAACCGGTCCGCCTGCTGGCCGTCTCCAAGCTGCAGCCGGCCGCCGCGGTGGCTGGACTGGCCGCCCAAGGACAGCGCGCCTTTGGTGAAAACTATGTGCAGGAGGCGGCCGCCAAGATCGCCGAGCTGGCCGAACTGGGCCTGGAATGGCACCTGATCGGCCACCTGCAGTCCAACAAGGCCGAGCTGGCCGCGCAGGTCTTCGATTGGGTGCAGACCGTTGACCGGGGCAAGCTGGTCACCGCCCTGGCCAAGGGCCGCCCGGCCGCTTTGCCCCCCCTCAATGTGCTGATCCAGGTCAACATCGACGACGAGGACAGCAAGCATGGTTGCACCCCGGGGCAGGTCGCTGCACTCGCCGCGGCCGTCGCCAAGGAGCCACGGCTCTGTCTGCGCGGCCTGATGGCGATCCCCGCGCCGTTCCCGGAAGCGGCCAAACGCCAGGCCGCGTTCGCACGGATGCAGGCCTTGTTTACCGACCTGGCCGCGCAGTTCCCGCAGGTCGATACACTTTCGATGGGTATGAGCAGTGACTTTGCCGAAGCCATCGCCGCCGGCTCGACCATGGTCCGGGTCGGCACCGCCTTGTTCGGCCAACGCCCTTCCCCTTGAACGCACCGAGATTGGATTGATGACCAGCAGCCCGAACACAGACCTTCCCGATACTGATGTCGCCTTCATCGGCGGCGGCAACATGGCGCGCAGCCTGATCGCTGGCTTGCTGCGACGCGGCATGGCCGCTAGCCGCATCCATGTCGCCGAACCGGTCGCCGCCCTGCGCGAGGCGCTGGCGCAGGACTTCGGCGTGCATACCTACAACGCCGCCGAAGCCGCCGCCGCTCATGCCGGGCTGTGGTTGATGGCGGTCAAGCCGCAGGTGATGCGTACCGTCTGCGAGGCCTTGAGTCCCGTCGCCGCTGCACAGCAGCCGGTGGTTGCCTCGATCGCCGCCGGTATCACCGCCGCGCAGCTCGAACGCTGGCTGGGTGGCGATCAGGCCATCGTCCGCGCCATGCCCAACACCCCCGCCCTGCTCGGTGCCGGCGTCACCGGCCTGTTCGCCAACCCGCGCGCATCCGCCGCCCAGCGCGCTCAGACCGAGCAGGTGCTTGCCAGCGCTGGCCGCACCGTCTGGATCGAGAACGAAGGACTGATGGACGCGGTGACCGCCGTTTCCGGCAGCGGCCCGGCCTATATCTTCCTGCTCGCCGAGGCGATGGAAGCCGCAGCGCTGGAACAAGGCCTGCCAGCGGATGCGGCGCGCACGCTGGTGCTGGACACCGTCCTAGGTGCCGCACGCATGCTGACCGAAGCCGGCGAAGCCCCGGCCGAACTGCGCCGCCGCGTCACCTCGCCGGGTGGCACCACGCAGGCAGCGATAGAAACCTTCCAGGCAGGCGGCTTTGAAGCGCTGACCGCGCGCGCCATCGATGCGGCAGCGAAACGTGGCAAGGAGCTTTCTGCTGCGAACGACTGAGCAGCAGGAACGCTGCAAGTTGCAAGCAATCCCAAGCCCCTCTCCCCTTGTGGGGTGAGAGGGGCAGCTTGCGAACCACCGGTTCGCTGCCCATCGAACGCCCTTGCGCTGGCGCAAGGGCCGGGGCGCGGAGCGGGGGTTCGGGAGAGGGGCAAGGCAAAGCCTGGTAGCTCTCATGCGATCAAGAAAGCCCCATCCAACACCACAGCCCAAGGACACCAACACCATGCCCCGGTTCGCCCTAACGCTGTCCTCCACCCTGCTGCTCACCCTTGCCGCCTGCTCCGCGGAACCCTCCCCGCGCGCAGCCGTCATCCAACAAGCGCAACCCAGCCACGCCGACCTCGGCAAGCTGCGCGTGCACTACAACCTGCTGCCAACCCTGGCCATGAACGATGCAGTCGCTCGCAGCTACCAGGTGCAGCGCGAAGCCGACCGTGCCCTGCTGGTGGTCGCCCTGCGGCAACTCGTACAAGGCGAAGAACTGCCAGCAGACGGCAAGGTGCAGGCCATCGCCACCGATCTCTCCGGCAAGCGCCAGCAGATCAAATTGCGTGCCGTGCGTAGGGGTGACTACACCGACCTGATCGGCCTACTCGATGCACATCCACGCGATCAACTGCGCATCGACCTGCAGATCAGCGCAGATGCAGGCGCGGGAAACGTGCGTTTCGAACGGAATTTCTGAATCCCGCTGAAACAATAGGCATCGTCTTGTTTGTCACTCCAGCACCGTATTCGCGGTTGCAAACGCGCTTGAAAAAGCGCGCATTTCCTTTCCCAATCAATTTGATATGGCAGCGCAGCAGCGATCACCTCGCAGCTTGCGAGGTCGTTGCGCATTGCCCGCACACATCACAAAGTCAAATTGACATGGAATTAACACAAACCATACTGGCCGCCTTTCCAATTCCGCGCAGGCCCCAGAAACGGGTTTGCGACGGGCAGAGTGACGTACTTGCCAGTCCACAACTCCCCTACTCCGTTGCTGCAGCTGCAAGGCTGGGGCATGCGCCGCGGCCAACGCACCGTGCTGGCGTCGATTGATCTGGACATCAGTGGTACCGGCATCGTGGTGTTGATGGGCCCGGGCGGCACCGGCAAGTCCTCGTTGCTGCAGGCGCTGTCTGGCCAAAGCAACGCCCATGGCGGGCGCTGGGGCACGCTGCTGTTCCAGGGTGCACCGCTGGAAGCGGCAACGCAGCCGCCGGTACTGGTGCAACAACACGCGCGCGAACTTGGCTTCAGCGTGCTGGAGAACCTCAGCGCCGCGCTGCGCCCGCAAGCTGGCAACAAGCCACAGGCATTGCGCGAACAGATCGACACGCGCCTGCAGGCCTTGGGCGCTACCGCCGTGGCCGCACATCTGCAGCAGCGGGTGATCGACCTGCCGCGCGGACTCGCTCGCCAGGTCGCCATCCTGCGCGCCGCCTTCAGCGGTAGCGCGCTGCTGTTGATAGACGAACCCACCAGCGAGCTGGAACCGGCCGAGGCGGAAGCCGTGCTCACGCTGATTGAACGTCTATCCGCCAACCACTGCTGTCTGGTCAGCCTGCACCATCAAGGCCAGGCCCGACGTATCGCCTCGCGGGTGATCCTGATGGCCGGCGGCCATGTGCAGGTTGATGCGCCGGTGGATGCCTTCTTTGCCAATAGCGGGGAGCACCCGGTGCTGGCGCAGTTCCTGCGCACCGGCAGCTGCCATGTACCCGCGCCGGATGCGCGCGCCGAGGACCTCGCCGATGGTGTCGTCGCACCAGCGCCCGTTGCCATCGTCGAAAAGGCACCAAGCCGGCCTGCCACGCCTGCGCCCGAAGCTTCCATTGCGCGTCCAGCACCGATGCAGACACCAGCGCCGATCCGCCTGTCTGCCACGCCATCCCGGCGCGGCCCCAACGGCTTCCATTGGCTGGTACCGGGCAAGCTCGCCGGCTGCCCGATGCCCGGCGTGGTATTCGCCATCGATCACGATCTGGCGTTGCTGCGTGGCATGGGCGTCACCGTGCTGGTCAACCTCACCGAACGCGAAATGCCGGCCGAGCGACTGGCTCCCTACGGGCTGCGCAGTTATCACCTGGGCATCGCCGACCGCAGCGCACCGCCCTTGCTATGGGCCAAGCTGCTGCTGGCCAAGATCGAGGTGATGCTGCGCGAAGGCGAAGTCGTCGCCGTGCACTGCCTGGCCGGCCTTGGCCGCACCGGCATGGTGTTGGCCGCGTGGCTGATACGCGAAGGACTCACCGCAAACGAAGCCCTGCGCCGCCTGCGCACCTTGGACCCGGGTTTCGTGCAGTCGCAGGAGCAGGAAGACCTGCTGCATGCGCTGGAAGAAAACCTGCTGATACGCGCCTGCGACTGATCAACCCCTGAGTGATGCCGGGTCGCACTGCGGCCTGCGGGCATCGCTTTTCCTTTTCTCCCCCTTCCGCAAGGATTCCCCCATGTCGCTCGACACCACCCTGCAGCAATCCGTCGCCTCCATCCCCGAATGCGTGGCCGCCGGCTACGTCGACATCAGCTCCGGCATGCTGCTGTCGGTGCGCACCGTGGATTCGCATCCGCGCGAAGTGCTGGATCTGGTCGCCGCTGCTACCGCCGACCTGTACCAGGGCCCGAACATCCGCAGCATCGAGCAGATGTTCCGTCGCGCACGTGGCCTGGAAGACCAGGAAGGCGCGCATTACTTCCAGGAAATCATCGTCAACAGCGAAAACCTGATCCACGTCTTCATGCGCGGCAAGCGCTACCCGGATTACGTGATGGTGTTTGTCTGCCGCCGCACCGCCAACCTCGGCATGGTGCTGACCCGCTCGCGCCTGGCGATGCCGCTGATCGAAGCGGAAATCTGATCCATCCGGGCCACGCACTGTGGCCCGGGCAGCAGGCACTGCTGGCGTGCCGTCCGATACCCGGCAGCTTGCCGATACCGTCTCGCAACGCTAGCCCACGCGTTGCGGGCCTTCGCCGCGCTGCCCCAGCACATCCTGCGGATTCAGCAGGCCGCAGCGCTTCAGCGACAGACAGCCGCAGCCGATGCAATCGCTGAGCTGGTCACGCATGAACTGCAGCGTTGCGATGCGCTCGTCCAGTTCCTTGCGCCAGCGCGCCGACATCTTCGCCCAGTCAGCCTTTGTGGGCGCGCGCCCTTCCGGCAGTTCCGCCAAGCGCTCGGCCACTGCCTGCAAGGGCATGCCCACGCGTTGTGCGGCCTGGATCAGCGCCAGCCGGCGCAGCACATCACTCTGGAATCTTCGCTGGTTACCGGCCGTGCGCTGGCTGTGGATCAGTCCTTTGCGCTCATAGAAGTGCAAGGCCGACACCGCAACACCGCTGCGCCGGGCCACTTCACCTACACTCAGTTCCCGCGTGGACATCACTTGACCTCAACCATGGTTGAGGTGTGATGCTGCACGCCCCCCAGCCGCAACTCAAGCAGCAGCGTCGCATCATGAGTTCCCAAAGCATCGCCTCGGCTCCGCCGGCAAGTACCTCCATCCTCGCCCCGCAATACCGTGCCACCACCTTCGGCATGGTCGCGCTGATCTCGCTGATCGCCTTCGAAGCGCTGGCCGTGGCGGCCGCCATGCCGAGCGTGGCGCAGGCCTTGGACGGGCTGCGCCTGTACGCGCTGGCCTTCGGCGGCGCACTGGCCACCAGCGTGATCGGCATGACCCTGGCTGGCCGCATGTGCGACCAGCAAGGTCCGGCGCGACCGCTGTGGCTGGGCCTGGGCAGCTTCCTGATTGGCCTGTTGCTGGCCGGTTTGGCGCCGCGCATGGATGTACTGATCGTCGGCCGCCTGCTGCAGGGCGTCGGCATCGGCGCGATTTCGGTGTCGCTGTATGTGCTGGTGGCACGCACCTATCCGGAAGCGCTGCGGCCGAAAGTGTTCGCAGCCTTCTCCGCCGGCTGGGTGGTGCCTTCGCTGATCGGACCCGGCCTGAGCGGCCTGATCGTGCAGCACCTGAGCTGGCGCTGGGTGTTCCTCATCGTGCCGGTGTTGGCCTTGCCGGCGGCGTGGCTGCTGTTGCCGGCCTTGCGCAGCACCCAAACCAGCATCCGTCGCGATGTCGAGCAGCGGCCGGTGGTGCGCTGGGCGATAGGCACGGCACTGGCCGCCTTGTTGCTGTATGTCGGCGGACAGCTGCAAGGCATGCAGGCGCTGGCGGTGATGACGGTGGCAGTGATTGCACTGATCTTCTGTGCGCGCCATCTGCTGCCCAGCGGCAGCCTGCTGCTGCGCCGCGGCCTGCCCAGCGTGATCGCCTTGCGTGGCATTGCCGCCTCGGCCTTCTTTGGCGCCGAGGCCTTCCTGCCACTACTGCTGCAGCGCGAGCGCGACCTGTCGCCGCTGTGGGCGGGCGCAGCGCTCAGCCTGGGCGCGCTGGGCTGGTTCTCCGGCTCGTGGATGCAAGGCCACCAGCACTTCGGTTGGCGCCGCACGCACATGCTGCAGGCCGGCACCTGGTTGATGCTGGCCGGCCTGCTGATCACCGTGCTCACGCTGTATCCGGGCGTGCCCCTGATGCTGGCGCTTGCCGGCTGGGCGCTTACCGGACTGGGCATGGGCCTGATCTACCCCAGCCTGTCGGTGCTTACCTTGTCGTTGTCAGCGCCGCACGAGCAAGGTGCCAACAGCTCGGCCTTGCAGCTGAGCGAAGGCATCGCCGTCGCCTCGACGCTGGCGATCTCCGGCTCGCTGTTCGCCGCAACTGTTGGCGGCAATGAAACCAGTGGTTATCTGCTGTGCTTTGCGGTGACGCTGCTGTTGGCCGGATTGGCAACCGTGGTTGGTCGCCGCATCGGCTGAGCAGCGCTCGATCACGCAGCTCAGCAATCTCCTGCGTCGCAGCTCCGCACGAGGATCTCCGGCTTGATCCTTTGCCCGGGCTACACGCAGCCCGGCACAGGCTCAATGCGCGGCGTCCACGCCTTCCACTTCCAGCAGGTCCTTGCGCAGGATGCGGCGCACTTCCAGCACCGCTTCCGGCGTTTCCTGCACGCTGTGGCCGGACACGATCACCTTCTCCGACAGCGCGCCATCCAGATGCGCGCTCCAGTACGGCACCAGCCCGTCGTCGGACTGCGGGGTCGGCACCTCGGCTTTGCGCTTGGCGATGATGGAGTGGTACTTCAGGCCCGGTTGGATCGGCAGCGCCGAGGACGCCTCGATGAAGGGATCGCTGGCCTTCAGGTTCTCGATGCTGTTGGTGATCACCGGTTCCTTGGGCTTCTTGCCATCGGCTTCGCCCGGGTCCTGCAGCGCCATGAAGGCGTCGCCGAAGGCACCAAGAATGGTCAGCGGCAAGCGCACCAGCCTGCCGATCAAACGGCCGAGCCGGTTGCCAGCCGCATCCGTGCCCTTGTGCGGTGAGGCCAGGAAGATCGCCCGCTCCACGTTCGGCTGCGGGGTGAAGTGCAGCACCGGCCCGAGCTTGGCTTCCACCCGCGCCAGCCGCTCGCCCTGCAGGTTGTAGCGCTGGCGGGTGTTCTCCCACAGCACATCGCCCGAGTCACTGAGCATCAAGCGTGCGATCACGCCGCCCATGCTGTGGCCGATGAAGACCATGTCATGCGATGCCGGTGCCGTGCCCTTGGGATCGAAGTGATGCAGCGTGCTGTTGAAGGCCTTGCTGATGGTGTAACGGTTCAAGGCGATCGGCGCATTGGTCGGGTAATACACCGACCACACCTGGTAATGCTCGCGCATTTCCTCGTCGCCCATGATCTCGTTGGCAAGGTTCACCCACGCTTCCGGGCTACTGGCCAGGCCGTGCAGCATGAAGATGATGCGCTTGTTCGGATCGTAGGGCTGCATCAGGTAGATGTGCGGCTCGCGGATGCCTTCGCCACGGCCGAACAAGGTGCGCAGTGACTCGGTGGCGAAGCCGGACTGGGCGAGCCACAGGCCGTAGGCGGCAGTGAAGTTGGCTGCCAGCGGCACTTCCTGGCCACGCATCTGGATGCTGCTGAGGTCGGGCGAATAGGCCTCCAACTGTACCTGCCGGGTTGCCAGTATTTCTTCCAGCGTATTGCCGCTGAAGTTCAGCACGGCGGTCACGTTGACCGCAGGCATCTCGCTGTAGACCGGCAGGTCCTGCTTGCGCTCTTCCACTTCAATCGCCTGCGCCAGCGTGGGCGCTTCCATCATCGCCACCAGCTCGGCACCAAAGCCATCACGACGGTAGGATCTGCGCAGTCCGGCAAAGCTCACCGAGGATGCGGCCACCAGCTGCCTGGGCACGCCTTCGAGCTTGAGTTGGTCGAACTTCGCACTGATGGTCCACTCGTCCACCCGTACCGGCAGGTTGATGTCCTCGCCTTCCAAGGCCCGCGCGCGGGTGCGCTGGAACACCACCGACGCGGCCTGCTCGGTGGCGTAGTTGTAGTAATCCCGCACCTGGGTAAGCCGGTCTTCCAGGGCGCGCTGCGCCGGGCTGCGACCGCTGAAGAACAGGTACAGATAGGAGTAGCGCGCGGTTTCCAGCCAGGCATTCAAGGCCGCCGGCGGCAACTCGATGGGCTCATTGCCCTTGGCCTTGGGGGTGAGCGCCAAGGCCTCCTGCATCCACAGCTCGGCCAGCGTGGACAGGCGCTGCTCGGACTGCAGGCCGTCATTGGTGGTGACCGTCTGCCGGCAGGTGGGCAGGTCCTTGCTGCAATCACTCTCGGTCAAGCCGATGACCGACAACGACTCCTGCGACAAGGCACTGAGCTTGCCGGTGCTGAGGATGTCGCCACGCTTGAGCATCACATAATCGGTGTTGCTCACCGCTTTCATCTTCACCATGGCGCAGCCGCTGGACAGCAGCAGCGCCAGTACCGCGACCACCGGCAACAACCGGCGTATCCATGTCTGCGGGGTGTGGGTCATGGGTTGGTTCCTGGTGCGGGAATGCCGGGTACACCTGCGCGTATCCGGGAAGAGAAATCAGCCACATCGCCCGCTTCGCGTGCACGCAGCGTTATACGCCCCGATTGTTGCAGAGTCGCCAGCGGCACGCCCGGGGTCAGCCCACCGACGTCGGCGGCGTACTCGGCCAGATAGCCGGAAGCGAGCAGGCGGTAATCCAGCGGCAGATTGGGCTGGATGCGGCGCATCAGCTCGAACACCACCGTGGTGCAGTTGCTGGTCAGCGTGTTGTAGAAGCGCGGCGCCTGTTCCAGTTGCTGCGCGCGGTCGACGTAGAAGCGCAGCAGATCGCGCATCTTGTCCGGGCTAAGCCCATGCAGCCGGTACAGATAGACATCCTCGCCACGCACATTGCTGCGCGTCAGCACGATGTCGCGCTCATCCGAAGCCACCAACACCGCCTCGAACTTGCGGAAGAAGCCACCCAGCGCCGAGAACGATTCGCCCCGCTCCTTGCGGATCTCCAGCGAAAACACCAGCTGGCGGCCATCGGCAAAACCGAACGACACCAGCGTGTGCGCAATCGCCGGCCCCATCCAATAGGACAGGATCATGTCCACCGACTGTACCTGCGACAGATCGTACTCACGCGCTTCCCAGCGCACGTCGTAGTCGGTTTCGGTACGCCAATGGAAGTTGCGCACGTTGTCGATGATCAGGCGATCACCGTCGATACGCGCATGCAACGGCTGCGCCACGTCATCGGCCCAGGCCCGGTCCTGCTGCGGGTCGATCGTCGCCCACCAGATCAGCATCACCGCAAACAGCGCGCCGAACACCGCCAGCGAATGCCAGCGCCGCACCGGCCCAAAGCCCGCGCGGATCGCCCAGATGCTGGGCACGCACCAGACCAGGATCGCCACGACCTTGGCCACCACGTTGCCGGGGAACTGGTACCACAGCGCAAACCCGCCCCAGATACCGATGCACAGACACAGGAACGCCAACAGGACCCGACCGACGCCACGCACCACACTGCCCAGACGCCGCTTCCCTACATTTGCCACTTCACTCTCCTGAAAGACCCAACGGTCCCGATAGCGCACCGCGCCAAGCCGGAACCGCCGCGAAATGAATGGGTCGCCAGCGACCCGCGGCAAAGATAGCCTGCCGGGCGCGGAAAGCGGAGTGAAACGGTTGAAAAGCCGGTTGAAGCGCAAGGCCGTTCATTTAGCCGGGGCCGGCCAAGCAGACAGTCAGGCAAGCATAAACGTAGCCCGGGTAAGCGCAGCGCACCCGGGGCCGTCCGCAAGCAACCAGAAAGAGCTCCCTACCTCCTAGCTGTACTGCGCTGAGATGAGCTACACCGAAGCCGACACCGGAAAATAGATTTAAAGCGATACAAGAAACCGCAAAACACTAAATTGAAATCAACTTTCAGCAGGTATGAAGTGAAATACTCCGCATTCAGAGAACAATAGGAATGCTCCGCTAGGACAAACCCAACTCCACCTCAGATTTCGTTTCTTTCTTCTCTTTCTTCGACTTGTGGCCCAAGCCGAGCATCCCTAAGATCAACACGTCCGCGCGACGGCACACCCAGTCCCAAAAACGCGCAGAGCATCCGACGCACAGCATATAGCCCCACCTAGCCATTAAATGGAAAATAAATGGATTACGAAACGAGCGTCAAACTGGCACTACACCTTGGATATGAAGAAATCCATGATCCGAAAGCCTTCAAAAACCGTTATTTCGTTAAAAATGGAAAGAAATGGATCCACGATATTGAAGGACTAATGAATCACTTGAATATTAGTCAATATTCCAAATTAGAGACCCTAGGATATGACCTCAACAACTACCATAGCTACAAAAATTTCTCAAATGAAATGGCAAAGCAAGAGATGCAGTCCATTTACAACGACATTACACACTGCGACGGAGAAGAAACCTACCTAAGCGACGGCATGTGGCTACTACCAGATGGCTCACTGAAAGAACGATAAAACACGGATGAACGCTTACACCAGCGCCGCATTGTTGTGCAATTGCGCCGCCAAACAACGGAAACCATCCAATGAGCTTTACAAACCCTCGACCAACCAGCTCGACCCCGACGCCCCCGGCCTGAGTAGAGGTCGGGTTTAGAATCCGGTATTGATCTTATCTGTGTTCGCCGCCAACTGCGCGGCGTACTGGGCAGGTGTCATCCGGCCGAGTGCTCTTTTGGGCCATTCTTCGTTGTAGTCACGTCACCAGGTTTCGATGCTGGTGTCGCCTGCCCGTAAACTTGATCCAGGCATTTTTAGCCTGGCATTGAGTTACGGGGAGTCGACATCCCCAACAACACCTGCAGTCCGGGCCGGCAGCCTCAGATCCAGATACCTCACGCCGGTGACCGGGCGCCTAGCGTTGCTACAGGAAACAATGTTCAACAGGCGCGGTCAGCATCTCGGCGCTATAGCGAGGCCGTCAAGTCCATGGCGAAGGCAATCAAATCCTTGGACATGACTGCCATCTCAACGGTCAAAGTTCAGCGATCAACTGCGCGGGTAGCGGAAAGCCGATCCTCGTGCAACAAAGAACTAGGAGAGGTGACACGTTCCCCGAGATCATGCTTAGTTTGGAGTGATCGTCATTCGCACGAAGTGCCGCAGCTACTTGACGCTGAACATCTGCCAGACTGCTACCGCGCTCAATCAATACCGATTTACCATGGTAGTCCCGCTCTTGAAGCAACCCACCATCGCTGGACATATCGGTCATCCAAAGCTGCAGCGAGGCCTTAGGCCAATGCTTCGAGACGACCTCAGATAGCTTGTCTAGCTGATCGGCAAGTCCCTTGGAAATGCAGAACATGGCGATCAGAGGAATCAGAGTACTTGCGCCACCGGCCCGCTCAAAGTATCTGTCATCCTTGCTCTTGGGATGCATTGCCAAATCACTATATGAAGTGAACACAACTGGGTAACGCGTCCTGGAAGCAAGCGCGAAACCCAACCGCGATATCATTTCTCCAATAATGGAAGCCAGCCGCACATCTTCGTTCCGACACGCGGACGAAAGCAGCATTACGCTGCCAATGCTGCCGGACTGAAAGTCCGCAATTGGAAGTGTGAGTGCCGGGTTCTGCTCCCAGACATCCACTGCATCCTTGAGATAGCTGGCCACATCACGCAGTCCTGCAACGGAGCGGCCCTCATCCTGCAGCCAACTTCGCCAGAGTCCAGCTATGGCGCATCTTCCTAGTAGACGGTGCCCAATGAGGCTAGCGTCCACAGGGCTCCTCGAACCAACTGCTCTCGCCAACCAGTCCTCTGAACTCATCATTGGTCGGATGCGGCTATCGAAGAAGGTATCAAATACCTGAAGATGCATCTCCACGCATCTCGAGAAGGATTCCCTCATCCTTTTTTTAACCGACTTACTCTCTGCCTTGCATGTAAGCGACCACAACGCAGTTAACGAAATCTCGCTGGCGCGTATCGCAGACTCCATATTGCCGGCTTGCCTACACCATACGTAAATTATCCAGGCACATACATTCATCTGCAAAGCAGCGCGAACCAAGCCAGCATCATCAATAGCCGCCCCCTTAATTAGTTCTGCGAGGTCCTTGAAATGCTTCTCTGAAACATCCGGAAAATCCACCATCGCGATTGCTTTCTGAAGTGGACTGCGGAGCCCTTTTACGATTACCGACTCCCCATGTTTGCCGCTCATCAGCATGCCGGCCAAGCGTTCGCCGTTCCACTCACTAAACTCGACTTGCGCGCTACGGTGCTTCCTGCAGAACCCTGTAAACAGTTCACGCACCGTTTCACTCATCGCGCCACCAATGACGACGCAGACAACGACCGGATCGTTTCGGTATTCGTCCGGCAGACGATTGGGAATGTAAGTCTCCAGGATCTCATCTAGTGACTGCCTCACGGCCTGCGTGGACCCGCTCCAGTCTGCTCTATTCAGGTCGCCCGGTTTAATTGTGAACAAGTACACCACGCGCCCCGACTCTTCTACTCGAGTCGCTCCCACGTCGACGCCTCGCTGGGCCCCTCCTCTACCGGGCCTAGAAAAAACTTCAAACCCATGCTCAGCCAAGAGATCAGGGAAGATTGCATCCAGTTCGTCGCGTTCCCGCAGAGATGACAAATAGTCATATAAAAGAACTTTCACCTCAGCCCTCGCTCCCTACAGCTCAATAAAATCATTTCCAGCTTCAGAGGATCTAAAGAGAGCATCCTTGGCTGCTCAAATTGAATACTGAGGGTATTCATTTCTATCTCCTGATAGCTAGGATCTTCATTAGGCCGATGGTAAGTAGATATAATCGACTTACCGTAGAGAACTTGGGTCATAGGAAATACGGCCATCAATCCCGAGGGCTCCACGGCATCGCCGGCCTCTTGGAAGGTTCGCTCGTCAATCTCGCGGCGAATAAAGTTCATCTGCTCGGATGGCTGTAGCTCCGGGACGTCGATGCGTTCAAGACGATTGAGGCGCTCTCGCTCTTCCAAGATAATCTCAGAAAGCCCCATAGCCTGTTTGTCTGCCTCGTCCAATGCAGCTAACATCTCGAACACCCCGCCATAGTTCCTCAGAAACAAGTCGTTGAGGAGAGCTTTCGCCAGCAACTTATCTTCTGGCTTGACCGAATGCCTTAAAATCCATAGAAGACAATTGACAGCCACAAACTGATTCGTGAATAGCCATCCGGCAGCAGCATACGCTGCGCGACTCCAGCGATCAGATGGAATCTCACTGAAATCCACTTTGAGCGCCGCCGCGGGTGTTTCCTCGATGCCGATCATCTCGCTCAACATCTTAAGAATGGAAACATCGCCATACGCGAGCCAGTCCGCGATTACTCGTGGCGCATGATCTCGATCGGCCGCAATGGTTGCGACAAGGGACTTAAATGCTGGACGAAGTTCCGCCGAAACTTCCATCGACGACAGTCGACGAATTGACTCCCCAGCAAGAGCTACTGATTCGCTTGCGGTCAAGTGAGTGAGCGCCGACAACACCGCAGGCAAGCCCTCAGGGTGGTCCGAGACCATTACTTCTATCACCCTTATAAACTGCCGAGTGTGCGCTACACCTCCTCGCCAAGCATAACGCGATAGTGCATCAGTTGCAGAGTAAAGGTCCGCAAGCGAGCCGCCCTTCTCATAGCCTCCTAGGAGCTTAGAAAGTTGTCCCTGGTGAGAGCCGGAAAGCACTGACACGGCAGCCGGGAGCAACCGACGCGCGATCTCGCCTTCTTCCCGATGAGAACCTAAGATGAGCAACCTCGCAGCAATCGCGTCCCTGCTGCTTTCAGACGGTTCCTTCCAGGTTAGTGCCAGCAAAGCTCCGGCAACGATTCTACTATTTGTAGATTGAAGCAGCCTTACAGCCAACGCATCATCAGAGGACGCGTTAATCAGCTGCGGCAAGAGCTCCAAAGCACCTGCGTCGCCACCGCTCGCCATATTGAGCAGCAAATCGACCTGACCTTGCCTTTTTGCTCCCCATTGCTCAAACGCATCTAGGATGCTGCTTGCCGCCAGATCTGGACTTGCCTTTGCGTGGAGCCCACGAACCGCATCTTTGACAGCAATATGATCGGCATCGATTAACGGGAGAGCCGCGCAAATCAGATGAAGCGCCAAGAAGAATTCTCTCCCCTCAAGCGGTATTGCCTCTGCGAACAGACACACTAGATCGAGTGTTCCGGAATTGTGCAACGCAGCCAGTGATTCCGCCGTCCCAGGATCAAATATGCCCTTTGGATCTATCGAATCTAGCAGTGCAGTCCAGAAGTTGGGCTTTAACGCAGCTTGGAGAATCGCATCATCACTAACTTTGCTCACACCGCTCCTTCCTTGGCCAAGGTTTTTTTAGACGATGCGCCACTGGCGTACCGGATGCAAATAGGCGGGAGTCGGTGTAGTTCCGGCTACTGGAAATTCGACGCAACCTGATGCAATGGAGTAACACCGAGCCGAAGGATAAGAACCCTTTCGCTATCCCCCAATAGCCATATCAATCGACAGGTCGACTTGTTCGATCAATGGTCAATCATGGCCTTAGCAAGCTCCTGCCCTCGGCGGACTGCCTCATCGTAGGTAGGCCAACTGTGGTCGCTGTCCTGCCTGGGAGGCAAACCATCCACGAGTACATCGACCGTGAACGTAGCTCCTTCCCAATCCAGCACTCGAATTTCGTAGGACCGGCCGCCATGCTCACCATACTCACTACGGCTCGTCATCTTGCTTTGCATAGATCAGCTCCTTCTGCAGGACGATCGATGGAGGCTACACGATCAGGAGGACCATTCGCAGGACGTATGCCTGTCCGGATCACAACGGGCTCATCGCCATGCACCCACGAAAAAACCGGCCTTCGCCGGTTTTGTCTGCAGCACTCAAATTTTGATGGTGGGCGGTACAGGGATCGAACCTGTGACCCTTGCCGTGTGAAGGCAATGCTCTACCGCTGAGCTAACCGCCCGTGTTGCGAGCCGCTCATTATAGGGGGCTGAGCGAACACGTCAACATCTTTCTTCACACGATTTCACATCGTCTGCGTGGGCTTGTCCGAGCTGGATGTGCCGGCCAGCAGGGTTTCGATCTTGTTGCGGATGGCTTCGCCGTCGGCGCCGTCGGCGAGCTGCACGCCGATGCCGGCCTGGCGGTTGCCCTGCGCGCCCAGCGGGGTGACCCAGACCACCTTGCCGGCTACCGGCAGGCGCTCGCTGGAGTCTGGCAGGGTCAGCAGCAGGAACACCTCGTCGCCGAGGAAGTAGCGCTTGGGCGTGGGTACGAAGACGCCACCGTTCTTCACGAACGGCATGTAGGCGCCGTACAGCGCTGCCTTGTCCTTTACCGCCAGCGAAAGGATGCCCTGGCGGGCGTTCGTCGCACTCATCGAATAGTCCCCTTGGATTGCACTTGGTTGGCCGCGCCCCATGCCAGCAGCAGCTCCACCACGGCCAGGTCGGCACGGATGGTGGTGCGCAGCAGGTCGCGGGTGCGATTGGCGGCATCAAACCAGGCGGCCAGCTTGTTCAATCGGGCCGGATCGGTCAAGCCGTCGGCCGCTTTCTTCAGTGCCAGGTCGGCGGCATGGCGCAGGCGCAGGTCGGCGTTGTCGTCGCCGGTCCAGCGCTGGGCCAGCTCGACGCTGCCCAGCTTGCCGGCCAGCAGCTGCTCGAGCTCGCTGGCCACCTGCCGGCGCAAGGCCATGCCCTCGCCTTGCAGCCACTGGTCGGCCAATGCCGGGTGGCCACGGGTGGCGTCCAGCGCTTCACGCGCCACGCCTTCGGTATAGCCACGCGACTGCAGCCAGGCCATGGCTTCCTCGCGCGGCGGCATACGGAACTCCAGGCGCTGGCAGCGGCTGCGGATGGTCTGCGGCAGGCGCGCCGGGTCGGCACTGAGCAGCCACAGGTAACGCCCCGGCGACGGCTCTTCCAGCGTCTTCAGCAAGGCATTGCAAGCGGCGCGGTTGATGGCATCGGCCGGATCGACGATGACCACCTGGGCCACGCCGTAATGCGGGGTCAGTGCCAGCTTCTGCGAGATCTCGCGCACCTGCTCGATGACGATCTCGGTGCGCAGTTTGTCGCCGGTCTTGTTGGGGATGAAGCTGGTGAACTGCAGGTCCGGGTGGGTGCCGGCGGCGATCAACTGGGCGTTGCGCTGGCGTGCCGCCGCGTCCTCGCCGTGGTTGAGCACATGCGCGGCCAGCCGCATCGCCACCGCACGCTTGCCCATGCCGGCCGGGCCGCACAGCAACAAGCCATGGCCGAGCCGGCCCACGTCCAGTGCAGCCACGGTCTGGTCATAGACGCGCTGCTGCCAAGGGGCCAGTGCTTCGCTCATCGGGACATCCTGTAGATCATTCGAGTCATGCCGCTCATTGCGACGCCGCCTCGCTGCGCTTCGCACGCAGCCGCTTCAGGTACTCGGCCACGGCGCTGTTGTGATCGGTGTAGGACGCGGAGAACACGTGCGCACCACTGCCATCGCCGACGGCCACGAAGTACAGCGCATCGCCCGGTGCCGGCTTGGCGGCGGCATGCAGCGCGTCGCGGCCGGGCATGGCGATCGGCGTCGGCGTGAGGCCGGCGCGGGTATAGGTGTTGTAAGGCGTGTCGGTGGTCAGGTGGATCTTGCGGATATTGCCGTCGTAGGCGCTGCCGATGCCGTAGATCACGGTCGGGTCGGTCTGCAGGCGCATGCCCATCTTCAGGCGGCGCGCGAACACACCGGCAATCTGCGGGCGCTCGCTGGCCAGGCCGGTTTCCTTCTCGATGATGGAGGCCAGGATCAGCAGCTCGTAGGGCGACTTCAGCGGCAGGTCGTCGCTGCGCTCGGCCCAGGCGGCGGCCAGCTCCTTCTCCATCGCCGCGTGGGCGCGCTTGAGCACGTCCACGTCGCTGTCGCCGCGCTGGTAGATATAGGTCTCCGGCAGGAAGCGGCCTTCCGGGTGCTGGTCGGCGAAGCCGAGCTTGGCCATCAGTTCGGTGTCGGACAGGTCGGTGGTTTCGTGCTGCAGCGGCTGTGCACGCGCCAGGGCGGCACGCAGCTGGCGGATGTTCCAGCCTTCAACGATGGTGACGCGGTATTGCAGCACCTTGCCCTGGCGCATGTTCAACAGCAGCTGGCGCGGCGTGAGTGCCGGATCGAGGGCGTATTCGCCGATCTTCAGCTTGCCGGCAGCGTCGAGCTGGCGGGCCAGCAGCTGCCATTGCAGGTCGTCGCCTTCATCGACGCCAGCCGCGCGCAGCTTGCGCAGCACGCTGTTGAGCGAATCACCGGAAGCGATGCTGACGCTCTGCTCGGACGGGGTCAGCGGCGCGTCGGCAAAGTTGCCCTGCCGCTGCCACAACCAGGCCGCACCTGCGCCTGCCAAGGCGACCAGCAGCAACAACACCGCCAGCACCAACAGACATCCGCGCTTGGCACCCGCCATGGTCACCCCGTCTTCAAATAGTGGATGCGCAGGATACCGCGCTGGCGGCAACGCCAGCCAAAACGGCGTTCATCATTGTGGATCGAGCGCACGCAACAGCCCGCGCGCCTTGGCCCGGGTTTCGTCCAGTTCCTTGTCGGCCAGCGAATCCACCACGATGCCGGCGCCGGTGCGGAAGCTGGCGGTGCTGCCCTGCACTTCCGCGGTGCGGATCAGGATGTTCAGGTCCATGTCGCCATCGCGGTTCAGCCAGCCGAAGGCGCCGGTATAGGCACCACGGGCGGTCTGTTCCAGCTCAGCGATGACTTCCATGCAGCGCACCTTGGGGCAGCCGGTAATGGTGCCGCCGGGGAACGTGGCGGCGATCACTTCGCCCGGGGTGACCCCCGGGCGCAGGCGCGCGCGCACGTTGCTGACGATGTGGTGCACGTGGGCGTAGCTCTCCACGATCATCAGTTCATCGACTTCGACGCTGCCGGGCGCGGCGATGCGGCCCAGGTCGTTGCGCTCCAGGTCGATCAGCATCACGTGCTCGGCGCGCTCCTTGGGATGGCCGACCAGCTCCTGGATGCGCGCGGCATCGTCGTCGCCTGCAAAGCGCGGGCGGGTGCCGGCGATCGGACGCGTCTGCACCACATCGCCGCTGACCGAGACCAGCCGTTCCGGCGAGGAACTGACCACGGCGCGGCCGGCGGCCGTGAACAGGCCAGCGAAGGGTGCGGGGTTGGCGGTGCGCAGGCGCGCGTACAGCGCTTCGGGTGCGAGTTGCGCGTCGAACTGGGCCTGCCAGCGGCGCGACAGGTTTACCTGGAAGACGTCGCCGGCATGCAGGTAGTCGATGACCTTGTGCACGCCATCGGTGAAGCGCTCGCCTGCGTCTTCGTTGATGGTTGTTGGGCCGTTCCACTGCGGCAAGGGCGGCAGCTGCGCGGCTTCGTTTTGATCGTGCTGGAGCTGGCTGAGCAGGTCTGCGGCGTCATCTTCGGCGATGGCGATGCAGCGGCCGCTGTCGCGCTCGCGCAGTACCGCTGCCGGGCAGCGCAGTGCGATTGCGGTTGGCAGGCTGTCGCTGCGCTGTGGCAGCTGCAGGATGGGTTCGATCTGTTGCGCGAGCTCGTAATCGAGCAGCAGGGCCCAGCCGCCGCGGAACGGGATGTCCGCTTCCATCGGGTTGCGGTCTTGCCACAGGGATTGCCAGTCGCGGTCGAGTGCGGAGAGGAAGTCGCCTTCGACTGAGGTGCCGTCTTCGCGTTGCAGGCTGCCGTCGGGGTTAAGCAGGAGTTGGCTGCCGTTGGCGATCAGCAGCATGTCCCACTGGCCGAGCTTGCCGGCGGCGGTGGATTCAAGCAGGACCGGATAGCGATGCGGTGCGAGCCGATGCAGCGCCAGCAGGTCGGTGTCGGCGCGCAGGGGGAGGATGTGCATCGTGGGCCCGAAGAAGTCAGGGAGGAGCGCGCCCTTCTCCCTCCGGGAGAAGGTGCCCCGAAGGGGCGGATGAGGGTGCGGGTGGCTGGCGATGTTTGGCTGCCAAGAGCTGGAGCCCAACCGACCGTTCACCGTTGCTGCTTCGGCCTTACCCTCACCCCAACCCCTCTCCCGAGGGGAGAGGGGCTTTTAGCGGGGCTTTTAGCGGGGCTTTTAGCGGGGCTTTGAGCCTTTAAATCCGCTTGAACACCAGCGTGCCGTTGGTGCCGCCGAAGCCGAAGCCGTTCGACATCACCACGTCCACATCGGCCTTGCGGGCCACGTTCGGCACGTAGTCCAGGTCGCAGCCTTCGCTCGGGTTTTCCAGGTTGATCGTCGGCGGGATGATGCCGGTGTTCAGCGCCATCACCGAGAAGATCGCTTCCACGCCGCCCGCTGCACCCAACAGGTGGCCGGTCATCGACTTGGTCGAGCTGACCAGCATCTTGTAGGCGTGCTCGCCGAAGGCGGTCTTCATCGCCATGGTCTCGCCCAGGTCGCCCAGCGGCGTCGAGGTGCCGTGTGCGTTGAGGTAGCCCACCTGCTCCGGGGTGACGCCTGCGTCCTTCATGGCCGCGACCATGCAGCGGGCGGCGCCTTCGCCGTTCTCGCTCGGTGCGGTCATGTGGTACGCGTCGGAGCTTGCGCCGAAGCCGGCCAGCTCGCAGTAGATCTTCGCGCCGCGCGCCTTCGCGTGTTCGTACTCTTCCAGGATCAGGATGCCGGCACCGTCGCCCAGCACGAAGCCGTCACGGCCCTGGTCCCACGGACGCGAGGCCTTCGTCGGGTCGTCGTTGCGGGTGGACATGGCCTTCATCGCGCAGAAGCCGCCCAGTGCGGTCGGCGAGGAACCACGCTCGGCGCCACCGGCAACCATCACGTCGGCGTCGCCGTACTGGATCATGCGCATCGCCGTACCGATCGAATGGTTGGACGTGGCGCAGGCGGAAACGGCCGAGAACGACGGGCCCTTCAGCCCGGCGATGATGCTCAGCTGGCCCGGCAACATGTTGATGATGGTCTTGGGCACGTAGAACGGCGAGATCTTCTTGCCTTCGTGGAACTCGATGGTCTGCTCTTCGATGCCGAGCAGGCCGCCGATACCGGCACCGACGATGGCGCCGATGCGCTCAGCGTTGGCCTCGGTGATTTCCAGGCCCGAGTCGTGCAGCGCCATGAAGGCGGCACCCAGGCCGTAATGGATGAACGGGTCCATCTTCTTGGCATCCTTGCCGGTGACCCGATACTTGCCGAACTGGGGGTTGTCGGCGGTGATGTCGAAATCCTTGACCTCACCTGCAATTTTGGTTGTGAAACGTTCCAGATAGTTATCTGCAACATTCGTCAGCGGGCCGATGCCCGAACGGCCGTTGATGATGCCTTCCCAGCTGCTGGCCAGATCATTGCCCAGCGGCGACACCATGCCCATGCCGGTAACAACTACGCGACGACTCATTGCGGATTCTCCTGGCCCCGCACGCGGGGAGATTCAAGCTTAAAAGCACGGGGCCGCATCAGCGGCCCCATGGGTTTGCAACGCGGCAGACAGGCTTGCCGACCGCGCCTTGTCAGACCTGGATCAGGCCTTGACGTGTGCCTTGACGTAGTCGATGGCAGCCTGGACGGTGCCGATCTTCTCAGCTTCTTCGTCCGGGATTTCGCACTCGAACTCTTCTTCCAGCGCCATCACCAGCTCGACGGTGTCCAGCGAGTCTGCGCCCAGGTCATCGACGAACGATGCGCTGGTGGTGACTTCTTCTTCCTTGACGCCAAGCTGCTCAACAACAATCTTCTTGACGCGTTCTTCGATGGTGCTCATTAGGATATCGCTCCAGATGGAGTAGTGGTTCAAAAGACGCCAGCCCCCAGGGCTGGCCGTGGGATAGTGTAGTGGAAACCGTAGCGGCGGTGTTTCTGAACAAAAAAGCCGCGACAATCAACCACTTGGGTGCATTCCCTGCACACCACGCTTACGGCATGTACAAACCGCCGTTCACGTGAAGGGTTTCGCCGGTGATGTAACTGGCCGACGGACCGGCCAGGAACGCCACCGCCTTGGCGATGTCTGCGGGCTCGCCGAGGCGGCCCAGCGCGACCTGGCCGAGCATCGCCGACTTGGCGTCCTCGGGCAGATCCTTGGTCATGTCCGTGTCGATGAAGCCCGGTGCGACCACGTTGACGGTCACGCCGCGGCTGCCGATTTCCTTGGCCAGCGACTTGGAGAACGCAATGATGCCAGCCTTGGCGGCGGCATAGTTGGCCTGGCCGGCATTGCCGGTGACGCCGATGACCGAAGCGATGTTGATGATGCGGCCCTTGCGTGCCTTCATCATGCCGCGCATCACCGCCTTGGAGGTGCGGTAAACGCTGGTCAGGTTGGTGTCGAGGATGGCCTGCCAGTCCTCGTCCTTCATGCGCATCAGCAGGTTGTCGCGGGTGATGCCGGCGTTGTTGACCAGGATGCTGATGGCGCCGAATTCCTTGCTCACCGCGTCGATCAGCGCATCCACCGCGCCCGGCTCGGTCACGTTCAGTGCGCGGCCGTGGCCGCCGACCGCGGCCAGACGCGTACCGATGGCGGCGGCGCCGTTGTCGGTGGTGGCGGTGCCGATGACGGTCGCGCCCAGCGCGGCCAATTCGTCGGCAATGGCAGCACCGATACCGCGGCTTGCGCCGGTGACCAGCGCGATTTCACCCTGCAATGGCTTGCTCATATCTGTTCCTTGTATGCATGGCACCGCGCACGCGCAGCGCCCATCATGACCATGCGCAGACTACGCCCGCGCGACGATCGCTTGCTCAGTTGGCCCACTCTTCCAGCGCACCGGCAAAGTCTGCCGGGGTGGCGAGCGAACGCCCTTCGATGTTCTTGTCGATGCGCTTGACCAGACCAGTCAGCACTTTGCCCGGGCCGCATTCGGCGACGCGGCTGACGCCACGTGCAGCCAGTGCCTGCACGCAACCGGTCCATTGCACCGGCTGGTACAGCTGCTGCACCAGGGCCTGACGGATGGCATCCACGCCGTCATGCACCTGTGCATCCACGTTCTGCACCACCGGCAAGGCCGGCTGCTGCCATGCCAGGCCGTTCATCACGGCTTCCAAGCGATTGGCGGCTTCGCGCATCAGCGGCGTGTGCGAGGGCACGCTGACGGCCAGCTTCACCGCCTTGCGCACGCCCTTCTCGGCCAACAACGCGAGGGCGCGGTCGACTGCGGCAGCGTCGCCGCCGATCACGATCTGACCGGGCGAATTGAAATTGGCCGGCACCACCACCTGGCTACCAGCAGCCTCGGCGCAGACGTCCAGCACCAGCGCGTCTTCGGCGCCGAGTACGGCGGCCATCGCGCCAACACCGGTCGGGGCGGCGTCCTGCATCAGCTGGCCACGCAGGCGCACCAGATGTGCGCCGTCGTGCAGCGTCAGCGCGCCAGCGGCGACCAATGCGGTGTACTCGCCAAGGCTGTGACCAGCCAGAACCGCCGGCTGTGCGCCGCCCTGTGCATTCCACAGGCGCCATACCGCGATGCTGGCGGCCAGTAGCGCCGGCTGGGTGAATTCGGTGCGATTGAGCTGCTCTTCCGGGCCGCCCTGCGACAACGCCCACAGATCGACGCCCGCACCTTCGGAGGCCTCGGCAAAGGTTTCACGGATCTGCGGATGCAATTCAGCCAGTTCGGCCAACATCCCAATGGATTGCGAGCCCTGGCCGGGGAATACGAAAGCGAGTCGGGAGTCAGTCACGCGGTCTTCTGCTGCTTCAATCGAAGGCCGGAATAATAAGCGCGAAAGCGCCCGCCCGTCTGTACTGGCGCGTATGCAGCACGACTCTGTAGTGGGGGGGGGGGGGGGGGGGGGGGGGGGGGGGGGGGGGCGGGGCGCGGGGGCGGGGAGGGGGGCGGGGGGTGGGTTTGTGGGGGGGGGGGGGGGGGGGGGGGGGGGCGGGGGGGAGAG
>NZ_JBRREC010000067.1:0-27943 GCF_056760015.1 Stenotrophomonas sp. STEN029
CCCCCGCGCGGGGCCGGGCCCCCGGCGCCCCCCGCCCCCCCGGTTCCGCCCCCCCCCCCCGCGCCCCGCGCCTACCCCCCAACCCCCCCCCCCCCCCCGGGCTCGGCGCTACCGGTGCAGCCTGATCACGTATTACTTCAGACAGGTGTGCCGCCCCGGTGGGGGGCGCATGCTTCGGCCAAGGTCTCCTCAGCGGCGGTGCAGCATGTTCCGCAAGATATTGATCGGGATGTTTGGCGTTCTCATCGTCTGCGGCTTGGCCGCGGCAGGCTACCGGGTTGGCCAGCAGCTCGCGCAGCACGACCGCGTCGCCCAATCGGCGCAACAGCGCTGAGTTCGCGGCAACACCGCCGTCATCGGCAGGCCGAACCCTGCATCGCCAGCTTGGCCGAATACGCCGGCAATGCCGCCAACCGCCCGGCCGCCGCCTGCGCCTTGGCGTCACCCAGATAGACCCGGTTCTGGCCCTGCCCGTCCAGCGCGACCTGCTGCCCGGCCGGCTTGCGCCACACTTCGATCACGGCCTGTTGCGTGCTGCAGGATGCCGAAGGAATACGCGCTACTTCATTGAGCTTCCAGCCAGCCGCCTCGCTGGGGTTGACCTTGCTGGCATCCAGGAACACCGCACGCGGCTGGCACTGCGGGCTGGTGCGCACCAACTGCATGTCATACGGCTGCGCCGCCGTGCCGGTGAAGCGGCCTTCGATGCGGGTACAGGCTTCTGGGATCTGCCGCACGGTATGCACCGCGCCAGTGGCCTGCGCGCTGGCTGCCGGGCGTTCGATCTCGGGCTTGGCGTTGGCCGCCAGCAACGGCAGCGGCGACAAGGCCGTCACGGCAAGGACTAGCAGGGCTTTCATCGGCAGCGATTCCACATGGACAGACACGCAACGTTGCCAGCATTCGACTGAACCCAACAGCAAGCAGCGGTGGCTGGCGGTCGAGACAGCTGGCAGTCATACTCAGGCCGCCTCAGAGTGTTTGAACACAGCGACACGTACCACAGCCGCACGCGGCCCGGGTCTGTTCCAGTGCTTCGATCTACCCGGCGTGTCCCCGCTTCATCCACAGCTGGATGGCATCCACCAACGCTGGAGGGGTCATGCTCGAACAGTACGGTCTTGTGCTTTCGCTTGTCTGCGCCGCTGTCGCCATCGTCTACGGCATCATCTCGGCCCAATGGGTCCTACGACAACCTGCCGGCAACGCCCGCATGCAGGAAATCGCCGCCGCCATCCAGGAAGGCGCGCGGGCCTACCTCAACCGCCAGTACCTGACCATCGCCATCGTCGGCGTGGTGTTGTTCGTGCTGGTCGGCGTCTTCCTCAGCTGGTACACGGCGATCGGTTTTGCAGTCGGCGCGGTGTTGTCCGGTGCTGCCGGCTATATCGGCATGAACGTGTCGGTACGTGCCAACGTGCGCACCGCCGAGGCGGCCCGCAACGGCATGAGCGCGGCCATGGATGTGGCGTTCCGCGGCGGTGCGATCACCGGCATGCTGGTGGTCGGGCTGGGCCTGCTTGGCGTGGCCGGCTACTACCTGATTCTGCAGCGCATGGGCCTGAGCCAGGCAGACAATCTGTATGCCTTGGTCGGATTGGCATTCGGCAGTTCCTTGATCTCGATCTTCGCGCGCTTGGGCGGCGGTATCTTCACCAAGGGTGCGGACGTCGGCGCAGACCTGGTCGGCAAGGTCGAAGCCGGCATTCCCGAGGACGATCCGCGCAATCCGGCGGTGATCGCCGACAACGTCGGTGACAACGTTGGCGACTGCGCCGGCATGGCCGCTGACCTGTTCGAGACCTATGCGGTGACGGTGATCGCCACCATGCTGCTCGGCGGCATGATGATGGCCGAAGTCGGCCGCAACGCGGTGCTGTATCCGCTGGTGCTGGGTGGCGTGTCGATCATCGCTTCGATCATCGGCGCGTTCTTCGTCAAGGTGAAAGCAGGCGGCTCGATCATGGGCGCGCTGTACAAGGGCGTGATCGTCTCCGGCGTGCTGGCTGCCATCGCCTTCTGGCCAGTGACCACGCAGCTGATGGCCGACTCCAGCCACGGTGCCACCAACCTGTATATCTGCGCCTTGATCGGGCTGGTGTTGACCGGCCTGATCGTCTGGATCACCGAGTACTACACCGGCACCCAGTACAAGCCGGTGCAGCACGTGGCGCAGGCATCGACCACCGGCCACGGCACCAACATCATCGCCGGCCTCGGTGTATCGATGAAATCCACCGCCCTGCCGGTTATCGCAGTGTGTGTGGCGATCTGGTCGGCCTTCCACTTCGGCGGCCTGTACGGCATTGCCATCGCCGCGACGGCGATGCTGTCGATGGCCGGCATGATCGTCGCGCTGGATGCTTACGGCCCGATCACCGACAACGCCGGCGGCATTGCCGAGATGGCCGAGCTGCCATCGGACATCCGCGACATCACCGATCCGCTCGACGCAGTGGGCAATACCACCAAGGCGGTAACCAAGGGTTATGCGATTGGTTCGGCGGCATTGGCGGCACTGGTGCTGTTCGCCGACTACACCCACAACCTGCAGGTGGCGCATCCGGGCGAGGCATTTGCTTTCGATCTGTCCGACCACACGGTGATCATCGGCCTGCTGATCGGCGGTCTGATTCCCTATCTGTTCGGCGCGATGGCGATGGAGGCGGTGGGCCGTGCAGCCGGCGCGGTGGTGGAGGAAGTACGCCGCCAGTTCCGCGAGATCCCCGGCATCATGCAGGGCACGGCAAAGCCGCAGTACCACAAGGCGGTGGACATGCTGACCCGCTCGGCGATCAAGGAAATGATCGTGCCTTCATTGCTGCCGGTCGCAGTACCGGTGGTGGTCGGCCTGCTGCTTGGGCCGAAGGCATTGGGTGGTTTGTTGATCGGCACCATCGTCACCGGCTTGTTTGTCGCGATCTCAATGACCACCGGTGGTGGTGCCTGGGACAACGCCAAGAAGTACATCGAGGACGGTCACTTCGGCGGCAAGGGCAGTGAAGCGCACAAGGCCGCTGTGACTGGCGATACGGTGGGTGATCCGTACAAGGACACGGCAGGGCCGGCGATCAATCCCCTCATAAAAATCATCAACATCGTGGCTCTGTTGCTGGTGCCATTGCTGTAGTCGAAGCCGACTGCACATGACACCTTCGCCCTTCCCCTGTTCACGGGGGAAGGGAACGGGATGGGGGCGCCGAAGGCGCAGATCAAAATCATCAACATCGTGGCTCTGTTGCTGGTGCCATTGCTTTAATTCTGCCTGACAGCGAAAAGCTGCCCTCACCCCAACCCCCGCTCCGCGCCCCGGCCCTTGCGCTGGCGCAAGGTCGGTCGACGGGCAGCGAACCTATGGTTCGCAAGCTGCCCCTCTCCCCCCGCGCGCGGGAGAGGGGCTCTTGTATCCGGCAGCGGGATGATCGGAAGGTGCAGGAGCCTTCCAACAGAGAGCAGCACTTGTGGGAGCCGCGTAAGCCGCGAAGCTGACATCGCATCAGCCAGCCGAAAAGCACGACAACTCCACTCAGCCCGAACGCTTCACCGCATACACCCGACCATCATTGCCCCCACCGCAATAAAACAGCTCACCGCCATCCGCTTCCAGCCCACTGACACTGATGCCTTCCGGCATCTGCAGGCGCTCAAGCACCGCGCCGGTATCGGCCTGCAGGCGACGGATGTCACTCTGCCCCGCTTCGCCCGTGGCGTGCCAGAGTTCCCCATCCACCCAGGTCACGCCGGTGACGAAGCGGTCGGATTCAATCGTGCGCAGGATCTTGCCGTTGGCCGGATCGATCTGGTGAATCTTCCGCTGCCGGTACTGCCCCACCCACAGGCTGCCTTCCGCCCAGGCCATGCCCGAATCCATTCCATTGCCCGGTGCCGGGATCGATGCCAGCACCTCGCCACTTTGCGGATCGATCTTGTCGATACGCGCTTCGGCGATCTGCCAGAGATAGGTTCCATCGAACGCAGTACCGGCGTCACAAGGCACGGCCAAGCTGCGCACCGTCCCGCCATCGCGCGGGTCGAAGGCCACCAGCGCCGCACCCGTGGCGGCCCAGACGTTTTTTCCATCGAAGCTGACGCCATTGATGGTGTCCGAGCCGGCGAACGGTCCGTACTTGCGTAGCACCTCGGCAGGGCGGACCTTGGCCGCCGCAACCTTGGCATTCAGGGTTTGGGTATTCATCACTGCGATCTCCTGGCATGTCCGCGATTGGCTGCCTGCCAGCGACACTAGTCAATCGGCAGCGCAGCAGGGAGTAACAAGATCGTCGTGAATCCACTCAGCGGCACCGCTCGCCAACGCTGCGCTCGTCCGCGTCCAATCGCGTACACACGCCCTGCTGCCTCCAGCTCCAGCAGCGCCCGCTGCGCGTTGCGCTGGCTCTGGCCCAAGGCCAAACCCAGTGCCGAGGTCGACCAGGCCGCGCCGTCGGCAAGCAATGCGAGCAGTGCGCCTTGCTCCCCCTCGATGGGCGGCAGCAATACCTTCACCGCGGTCGCCGAACAAGGGGACAGGCGGAAGCCAGCAGCAGTCGCTTCAATCTTCGCCTGCACCGCGATGAGCCCGCGCAGGCGACCTATTTCCACACGTAGCCGGGCGCGCAGCGTCTCGTCGTAGTGAAGCATGGAAAATGCGCGGCTTATCAGCACATCGCGGTCAACCTCGCCCGGCCAGGCCTCGGCCAGCGCACGGGCAAGCGCGAACAGCACCGGACGCCTTGCCAGCGATTGCCAGCCTGCACCAGACCTGACGCCACGCTGGCACCCGTCAACGATCAGTGCACCGGAATCCAACAGCTGCTGCACCTGATCGATACGCAGCAACTCATCCGCACCTGCGCCGAGGCAACGCGCAGCCGGCTGGTCCAACTTGATGCGGGCTGCGTCCACTTCCGCCTGCAGCGCCACTACACCTGCTTGCGCCGCAGCCATCCGTGCACGTTCCAGCAGGACGCGTGCCTGCGCAATCCGCATCCTGCGCAGTGCCAAGGTCGCAGCAGTCAGATCAGCCATGGCGCTCAGCGCGAGCGGCAGCTGCCTTCCCTCCAACCTGGCCAGCGCATGCGCTGCTTCATCCAGCTTGCCCAGCAGCAGCACTCGCCGCGCCAGGATCAACCAGGCCTGCAGTGCATTGGCCGCATCACCCTGCGCATCAAGCGCGGTCGCGATGGATGACAGCGGTTCGGAGTTGCCGGCAAGTTCCCGCAGCGCCAGCGCCACTTCGGCTTCGGCCAGTCCGCAGCGTGCGCGTGCGAGGACTTCATGTGCGCCGAAGCCACGCTGCGCACGTCGCAGCAGCTCGCGTGCACGGGTCAGGTCGCCCAGCTGGGCCATCGCGATTCCGCGTAGCGCCAGTGCAGGAGGATCGTCACGCAATGCGACGTGCTTGAGCGCGGTGAGTACGTCACCGGTGGCCAGGGCGCGCGCGGATGCTGCGATCAGGGAATCCATCTGCGCAGGCTAACTGCGGGCGGGCGTGGATGCACTTGTCTGCTCCTGCACCGTCGCAATAGCCGCGTAGAAGGTTGGCGTGCCCATGACCGTGAATAACTATCGACGCGACGCTTGGATGCCGTCGCGCTGCAGGATTGCCGCCAAGAGCGCCCTCACCCCTACCCCCGCTCCGCGCCCCGGCCCTTGCGCTGGCGCAAGGTCGGTCGACGGGCAGCGAACCAGTGGTTCGCAAGCTGCCCCTCTCCCCCCGCCTTGCGGGAGAGGGGACAGCCCTGGTCGATAGGTCGCCCGGGGGACTACCGCTTACCTGCGATTGATGAAGAACTCCACCGGCACCATCACCTCCACCGGGTCACCAGCGACGTCCGCAGGCGGTGCCGGCACCGGTGTTGCGCGTGCCACTGTCTCCAGCGTGGCCTCGTCCAGGCTGTCATGACCGCTGCTGCGACCGATCCGGGCATTGCTGACCCTGCCCTGCCTGTCCACGCTGAAGCGCACATAGGCCACGCCTTGCTGGCGCAGACGCTCGGCCAGGCGTGGGTAGCGGCGGTACTTTTCCAGGTGCCCCAACAGCTGCCCTTGCCAGGTAACCGAGGCCTGCGCCTGTTGCCCGGCCGTGGTCTGGCGGGCGGCGTAGCGCTCACTGGGCGTGGCGCTGACATCTGGCGGCGCCAGGGTCTGGTCGACGCTGTGGGCATCGGAGGCAGGTACCTGTTCGCGTGGTTGCGGCGGCACGTATGCGTCAACCACCTCCGGCTCCTGCGGCGGTGGCTCGCGTTCCACGCGCGGCGCCGGGGTCGGCTCGCTGCGTTGCTGCTCCCGCTGCGGCGGGCCCTGCGGGATCTCGGTTGGCGCGGCGGGTGGAGCCTCGGGCGTCTCGGCCAGATCGACCATCACCGCTTCCAACGGTTGCTGGTCGGCCAGCACGGGCGGCGTGCGCAGACTCCACCACAGCGCCGCTCCGATGACCACGGCGTGCAGCAGCAGCGCCAGCGCGAAACTGCCACCCCAACGCAGGCGGGAGGATGCAGTAGCGGCGGTCACGGCGACTGCTCTACCCCGACCAGCGCCACTTTCAGGTAGCCGGCGCGACGCAGCAGGTTCATGGCTTCCATCAGGTCGCCATAGCTGACCGAACGGTCGGCGCGCAGGAAAATTCGCTGCGAATGATCACCCTGGGTGCGTTTCTCCAGTTCCGCCGCCAGCGCGTCAGCCGACACCGCAGTCTCACCAATGCGCAGCGACAGATCGGCCTGTACGGTGAGGAACAGCGGCTCGGCATCGCGCGGCTGTGGTTTGGCGCTGCTGGCCGGCAGTTCCACCGGCACATCGACGGTGGCCAGCGGCGCGGCCACCATGAAGATGATCAGCAGCACCAGCATCACGTCGATGAACGGCGTGACATTGATCTCGTGTGCTTCGTCCAGCGCCTCGTCGTCGGACTCGCGGGAAGTACGGATTGCCATTGCCAGGCCTCAGCGCGCGTCGCGCGGCAACGCGCGGCCGCAATCCAGATCGCGCGAGACGATCTGCTGCACGCTGGCGGAGATGTCACCGCCCAATGCCCGCAGGCTCAGCAGGTGGCGACTGAAGTGGTTGTAGATCACAACCGCGGGAATTGCCGCGACCAGGCCCATCGCGGTGGCCAGCAAGGCTTCGGCGATGCCCGGTGCAACCACGGCAAGATTGGTGGTGTTGGACGCGGCGATGCCGACGAAGCTGTTCATGATGCCCCACACGGTGCCGAACAGACCGACGAACGGTGCCACCGCACCGATGCTGGCCAGCAGACCGATACCGCTGCGCAGGCGCCGGCTGTTACCCAGCTCGATGCGTTCAAGCCGCGAGCCGAGACGTTCCTTGACGCCATCATGGCCCTGCGCATCGGCGGACAAGGCCAGCTCGGTACGCGCCGCACCCAGCATGCCGCGTGCAAGGTCCGATTGCTGCAGCAACGGCTGCGCCTCCGCACTATCGAGGCTGCCACTGACCTCCAGCACCTCGCGCGCAGCCTGCAGCTCACGGCCGATACGACCAAGCTCCAATGTCTTGGCGATCAGGACCGTCCAGGTTGCCAGCGATGCCAATGCCAGGCAGATCATCACCGCCTGCACCACCCAGTCGGCGGACTGGTACATGGCCCAGGGCGTGAGTGCCTGTGTGGTAGCGGTCGAGGAAATGTCAGCGTGCATGGAAAGATTCCGGATCGTCGTGGAAGAAAGTCGCACTGGCGATCTGGCTGGTGCGTTGAACGTGGTACGAACAGATGTCGCATCGGGCTGATGCAGGTGGACGCGCGGCGAAGGCGACGGACTGCATCATGGCTGCTCGCCACCATCGGCCGGCTCACGCGGGCTGGGCCGCGACAGCACATAAGCGGCGCTGGCCAGGAAAAATATCGCCACAGGCACAGCCAGCTTCCAGCTCGGATGCGCGCCGATGAAGAACAACACGTAGCCCAGCGCCATGCCGCCAGCGGCAAAGCACTTGCCCTTGCGGCTCACCGCGCCCTGCTCGCGCCACAGCCGCAACGGCCGACCGTAGCGCGGATGCTGCAACAGCCACGCTTCAAAGCGTGGCGAGGATTTGGAAAAGCACCACACCGCCAGGATCAGGAAGATGGTGGTCGGCATCACCGGCAGCAAGGCACCGATCACGCCCAGCGCCACCATCAACCAGCCCATGCAGAACCAGAGCCAGCGGATCACGTCGCTGCCTTCATGGTGGCTGCTGGTGCGTCCCCCTGCATCAGGCGAATTCCTGCTCGACGTAGCCACGCACCGTGCGGAACGCAGCATTGGCGCCTTCGATGGCCGCCGCTTCCTGCGCCTCGGTCATGCTGATGCCATCCAGCGACGCAGTGAACTCACGCCAGTGGCGGGCGGCGCCATCCGGATGCGCGGCCAGGTGGCTGGCACCAAACGCCGCGCCCAAGCCCAGCTTGCCAGCCAGCTTGAACAGGATGGTGCCACCGAGGTTGGAGCCTTCAGCCACGTACAGCCAACCCAGCGCCTGCGGCAGCTCGATGTCGTCGGGGATGACGGCGGCGCTGTCGGCGGGAACGTCCTGTTGCAGGTCACCCAGATCAGCAACGATCTGCTGCAGGCGCTGGCGCTGTTCAAGATCCGGCAACAGCGCGCGCAGCAACGGCGTTGCATACAGCGCCTGGATGTCGCGGTGGAAACGGTATTGCACGCGCACGAACTTGGCGAAGCGCTCGCGGCTGGCAAAGATGTCCTCGGACATGATCCGCTTGTCCAGCGAATCGTGGGTGGTGCTGGTAGCCGCCTTCAGGCGCTGGCTACGGGTGGGAGCTGCAATGGTTTCGGTCGTGGTCATGGTCTGCAACAACGAAGCGGAGGGGGAAACCGGCTGCATCTTTTGATGGAATGGCCGGTCGTCCTGATTGAGACGTCTGCCGGGGGCCTTCCCCCAAGTGGCCTGCATGGTGTGCTGCAACCGGCGATCCCGGCGCTACCGCGCCGGGATCACCTGCTGCATCGATCACACCCTATCCATCAATAGCGGAAGGTCAGCGCCATCCGCGCGGTACGGCCCGGTGCCGGCAGGATGCCCAACGCCAGCGGGTCCAGGTAGTAACGGTCGGTGGCGTTGTCCAGGTTCACGTCCAGGTTCCACTGGTCGTTGAACGACCAGCTGGCGAACAGGTCGACGATGGTCGCCGGGCGGTACAGCTGCTGGATCGCCGACAGGCCGACGTTCCATTCCTTGTCCAGCTTGCTGATCGGGCCGGCGTTGTGCACCACGCGGGTACCGAAGGTCAGCCGTTCGTCGAACAGGCGCGAACCCAGGGTCATGTTGACCGTGTAACGCGGCGGGTTCTGGGTATTGCTGTAGGAACCTTCGAAGCCACCGTCCACGCAGTTCGGGGTGTTCTTCAATTCCTCGATGTTGCGCGCCTGTCCGTAGGCACGGCGCTCTGCAGCAATATCCGGCGCGCAGGTCTTGGCCTTGAAGTAGTAGTGCGCGGACAGGTCGGCGAACACCTTGCCGGCATCGTAGTTGGACTGGAACTCCATGCCCGACACCTTGAAGCGATCCACATTGCGGATCAAGCCGGCCGACAGCGTGCGGTAATCGCGGGTGATCAGGTCATCCACGCGGGTATCGAAGTAGGCCAGCTTCAGTGCCAGCTGGTCGCCATTGGCGAACAGGTCGCGCTTGATGGTGCTGGCGCCGATTTCCCAGCTGCCGGAGCGCTCGGGCTTCAGCTCGCCGACCGGCTTGGCGGCGGTGAACAGGCCCAGCGTGGTCTCGAACAGGCTCGGCAGCTTGGTACCCTCGGCGTACTTGAGGTAGACCATGCTGTCGTCGTCGAAGTGGTAGGTAACGCTTGCAGTCGGCGAGAACGCGCTGTCGCGGCGCTTGATCGGCTTGGACCAGGTCCAGCTCACCGGCACCATCAGATCCTCCGCGGCATCGGCGTCGTAGAAGTTCCAGCCACCGATATCGGCCACCGTGCCCTTCTTGTACGGCGAGGCCAGCAGCGATGCTTCGGTGAAATTGCCATTGGCATCCGGGTACCAGTTCAGCATCGCGATGCGCTTGGCACGCCATGAAGGCAGGCTCGGGTCACCGTCAAGCAGCTGGGTGTAGCGGTACTGACCCTGGGCCTCGAACTTGTCCTCGGTCGCCAGGCGATTGCGGTCGTGCACATTGACCCGGTTCCAGCGGCCACCGGCCATGAACTCCCAGTGTTCATTGGGCTCCCACTTGATCGATGCGACCGCGCTGTATTCCTTGCGCTCGGCATTGCGCAGGAAGCGGTTGTTGACCAGATCGTCATGCATGATCGGCGAATTCGGGCGGATGTCCTCGTCGCTGAGCGACAGGCCGTAGTCGAAGGTGAACAGACCTGAGCTGGTTTCCAGCAGCGAGGTATTGCTCACGTCCATGCCGAAGCGTTGCTGCTTCAGCGGGTTGGCATAGGCATCTTTGTAGCCGGGGTTGCCGCTGAAGCTCGGCGCGTCATACCACTCGGTGCGACGGTCGAAGTACCACGGGGTGATGCCAGTCAGGCTGTTGTACATCAGGCTTTCTGCATCGGTGTACCAGGCGTTTGCACGCAGATCGACCAAGGCGCTGTCCGGATTGAAGCGGTAGCGCAGGCTGTAGCTGTCCATGTCGACATGGCCCGGATCCCACTGCGGCACGCGATCGCGGTCCACGCGGATGATCTGCGAGGCCATGATCTCGCCGGCAGTGCCTTCATAGCGGCGGTAGCCCAGTTCCAGCGTCTGCGCATCGTCGATGCGCCAGATGCCCTTGAGCAGCGCCGATTCCGAACGCGAGGAGGTATTGAACACTTCGGTGCGCGGCGGGTTCAGTGGTGCCAGCGTGCGCCGGGTCTGCGGGAAGTCGTCATAGCCGTGCTTGCCGCCGAAATAGTTGCCGGTATCGCGCCAGGCATACGCCGCCACCAGGTCGAAACGGTCCCAGCGCTGGGCCACGGCCACGTTGGCGAACTGGTTGCCAGTAGCATTGCGGTCGGTGCGCGGTGCAGCGCTGTAGTCGGGCACGTTGTTGGCGCTGTTGTTGGCCAGGCCGGTACGCACGCGGATGCCGCTGTCACGGCCTTCGCGCAGCACGTCATCCACTTTCAAGGTCTCCATCTCGACCACGCCACCGATGCCGCCGGAGGCATTTGCCTGCAGGCTCGGCCCCTTGGTGATGGTGATGTTGGAGATCAGGTCCGGATCGAGGTAGGTGCGCTGCGACTGGCCAGCGTAACCACGGTAGGTATCCATGGTGGACTGGCCACCATCGATGATCACCGGGATGCGGCTTTGCCCCTGGATGCCACGGATGTTCACGTCCAGGGCATTGCCCACGCGCGGGTCACCGGCGGTGACGCCGGCCACGCCCTTGATGATGTCGGCGGTGGAGGTGCCACGGAAGCGTTCGATGGTCTGCTGCGGGATGTAGGCGGTCGAACCGGTGGTGCGGTAGGTATCCAGCAGGCGCGCGGCGTCGCTGCCGCTGCCTTCGCCACCACGCTGATCGCCGGCCACGCTCAGCGTGCCGGTCACGACCAGGTCATCGGCATTATTGGCACCCGCCGGCAGCTTTTCGAGCGTCACCGCACCATTGCCGCTGCGGCGGGCTGCGAGGCCGGTGCCGCGCAGCAGCTGCTGCAGCGCCGCTGCCGGTGCCAGCTGACCGGAAACCGGTGCCGAGGTGGCACCGTCAGCCAGGGCTGCGGCATAGGCCACCTGTACGCCAGACTGACGCATGTACTGGCCCAGGGCTGCGGCAAGCGGCTGTGCGGGAATGTCGAACTGCGCGGAGGCGCTGGCCACGGTGGCCTGCGCCATTGCGGGAACGGCTGGCGTCATCACTGCCAGGCCGGCGGCCAGCATCGCGACGTGCAGACGGGACAGGCGCAGGCGTGGGCCGGCGCGGAAAGAACTGGGCATTGAAAATCCTGTTGTCGAAGCCGCAATCAGGCGGCGGAGGTTCGACGTACGTGGCGGCGGCTGAGGTACGGTCGGGGTTAAGACGAATGAACCGGGCAAACCCCCAAGATCAATCGCCCAGCTCAGCTAGCGACGCGCTGGCAGCTCGTTTTCCTGTGCCTGCACGATGGCGATGCCGAACGGCAACCGCGTCACCCGCAAGCCACTGCCCGCAGCCAGCGCATCCAGCGCCTGCTCGGGTTGATCCAGACGCAACGCGGCATTGATCGGCGGCAACGCCGACAGATCGCCACGCACGAATACATGGCCGGGCCGATAACGCCCCAACTCAGCCAGCACCTGCGTCACCGGCACGTTCTCCAGCAACAGTTCGCCGCGTCGCCATGCAGCGACACGATCAGGCGCCAACTCCGCGCCGCGCTCGGCAACACCGCCATTGCTCCAGCCCGCGGCCTGGCCTGCCTGCAGGTACATCCAGCCCTGGTCAGCGCGCGCTGCTACCCGCACACGCCCCTGTTCGACCGCGGTATCGACGCGATCAGCTTCCCGGCTGACCACGAACGCGGTGGAAATGTCCTCCACAACGCCATCACCGACGGTAATGCGGAAGGGTGCGCCGGCTTGCGGCACAACCTCGAACCAGGCGCGCCCACGCAGCAGCTCGATACGCCGGGTGGTCTCGCCGTAATGCACGGCAATGGCCGCACCGGCATCCAGCACCGCGGTTGAACCGTCGGGCAGGTGGACATGCTGGATGGCCACATCCGCGCGGTGGTCCGCGCGCATGCGCAGCGCCAGCTCCGGCGCCGACATCACCCCGCAGAACAGCGCCAGCACCGCCACCGCCGCCAACCAGCGCCGTTGCGCATACCGCTTCGGGCGCTGCACCAGCACCGTGGTCTGCGGGCGGGCAGCGAGACTGCGCCAGAGCACGCGTTCATGTTCAAACGCGTGGCGGTGCCCGGGCTGCAGCAGCCACTGCTCGAACGCCTGCATGTCAGGCTCGCCCATGGTTCCCGATGCCAGCCGCAGCACCCAGTCGCGCGCCTGCTGCGCAACGGGATTCTCGGTCGGAACGGAAGAGGACGGCGGGCGCATGGGCTGGCTCAGGTGGTGATGCTGTTGGTGGGTACGGACGGAATACAAGACGATTGGCGGCGCCGCATCCCCAAGGGTAGCTGCGAGGCTAGTCGCCGCTGCGCGCCCAGGCCAGGCGTTGCAGGGCCAGGCGCAGGTGGTTTTCGACGGTGGTCACCGAGACCCCCATGCGCCGCGCCACTTCCGGCTGGGTCAGCCCCTGCAGGCGGTTCAGGCGGAACATGCTGCGGGTGGGCTCGGGCAGGTGTTCGGCCGCTTCCAGTACCCGCGCCAGCTCATCCTGCGCCATCACCTGCTCTTCGGTGGACAACACCTCGTCCGCTCCCCACAGGTAATTTTCGGCCTGCAGGCGCAGCCGACGCGTACGTTCACGACCGTGATCGGTGGCCAGGTTGCTGGCCAGCCGGTACAGGTAAGCGCGCGGATTGCCGATCACCGGCTCATTGCCGACCCCGCGGACCTTGAACCACACACCCTGGATGACGTCGTCCGCGCCGCCATCACTGCCGAGGATCTGGCGCACCAGACGCAGCAAGGCCGGGCGTTCGCGGATCAGCAGTTCGGTCAAGGTGGTGGCATTGCTGGACATGGAGGGCTGTTAAGGCAAGACAGACCGCCTGCGTCAGGCGGCCTTGGGCGGACAAGGATATCCGCATAATGATAATGGTTCTCATATGTATTGCGCGACAGTGTGTTCCCCCTGCCCACCCCGGACCGGCCAGCCAGTCGGGTTTGGTGCGCCGCAATAGTGGTGCGCGTAGAATGGAGCTCTTTTTCAACCAACAACGATTCGGAGTCAGCGCAATGAGCCTGAAATTGGTCTCGCCGGGCAAGAACCCGCCGGAAGAAATCAACGTCATCGTCGAGATCCCGAAGGATTCGGAGCCGGTGAAGTACGAAATGGACAAGGAAAGCGGCGCGATGTTCGTCGATCGCATCCTGTCCACGCCGATGCGCTACCCCTGCAACTACGGCTTCGTGCCGCAGACCCTGTGCGGCGACGGTGACCCGGCCGACGTGCTGGTGGTGCTGCCGCTGCCGCTGGTCCCGGGCTCGGTCGTGCGCTGCCGTCCGGTCGGCGTGCTGAAGATGAGCGACGAAGCCGGTAGCGACGAGAAGATCCTGGCCGTTCCGGTCGCCAAGATCTTCAGCGGCTACGCCCACGTCGAAGACATCGCCCAGGTATCCAGCCACTGGCTGGAACGCATTGGCCACTTCTTCGAGCACTACAAGGACCTGGAAAAGGGCAAGTGGGTCAAGATCGAAGGCTGGGGCGACGCCGCCGAAGCCAAGCGCATCCTCAGCGAGGCGCACAAGACCTACCTCGCCACCCAGGAACAGGACGTCTGATTGTGCCGGCGCAGGGTCGCAACACGGGCCCTGCGTAGCGACAACCATCACGTTTTCCTTGCAGAGGGCATGACCCTTTGCCAGCGAGCAGCTACATTGACAGGCCGGTTTCCGGCCTGTTTTTTTGTGCGGATTTTGCGTTTTGTCCAAGGGGAAGTGTCTTGCGAATCCTGTTAGTCGGTGGCGAAGCCAACCTGTCGGCCGAGCTGCTTGAGTACGTCGCCGATCTGGGTGATGAGTGGGAAGTACAGTCGGTCCCGGATGGCAGTGCCGCCATCGTCGCGGTGTCCTCGGCCACCATCGACGCGATCATCGTTGCGCCGGTATTGCCGGACCTGGCCCCGGCCACCCTGCTCGGGCAGATCCGCACGCTACGCCCGGAAACCATCCGCATAGCCCTGATCGACGGCGACAACAACCAGCGCGTGCCATCGGCCCGCATCATTGGCGTGGCCCATCGTTTCCTGCCGCTGCCACTGGCCCCGGAAGTGCTGCTTGAAGCATTGACCAGCCTGGAGGAACTGCGCGAGCTGCTGGACAGCCCACACCTGCGCCAGACCATCGGCCGCATCGAAAAGCTGCCCTCACCGCCGCACCTGTACATCAGCCTGACCCACGCGCTGGAAGAGGACGAGGAGAGCGACTCTGCGGAGATCGCCAAGCTGATCGCAGCCGACCCGGCGATCGCCGCCAAGGTATTGCAGCTGTCCAACTCGGCGTTCTTCAACAGCGGCCGTGCCATTTCCGACCTGCGTGGCGCAGTGACCCGATTGGGCATGGCCACCCTGCGCGACCTGGTCCTGGCCAGTGAAGTATTCGCCCTGCCCGGCATGTCCGGGCCCGACCGCAACGCAATGCAATCACGCGCATTGATGGCCTCACGCCTGGCCGCCAAGATGCTGCCAGCGTCCAGCGCCGAGCTCGGTTCCACCGCCGCACTGCTGGCCGATATCGGCTTGCTGTTGCCCGGCGTACGCGATGAACGCCAGGCCGCCGAGGCCGATGACCCGCGTCCCGGCCACGCCGAGGCTGGTGCCTATCTGATGGGCCTGTGGGGCCTGCCGATGCCGATCATCGAAGCCGTCGCCTTCCAGCTGCAGCCGGGGCGCTCGAATGTGCGCAGCTTCTGGGTGGCCGGCGCCGTCCATGTCGCAACCGCACTGGCCGCCGGCACCGCCGTTGATGAGCAGTATCTGGCCAATGTCGGCGTGCTGCCCAAGCTTGAGCAATGGCGTGCCATTGCCGATGAGATGATGGGCTTGAGCGTCGACGCCTGAGCCAGCCCTGCATCACAACGCAAGATATGGATTGAATGACAACGGCCGCCTAGCGGCCGTTGTTGTTTCTGCGTGCTGGAAGCGGCTGGCGTGCGACCAATGCGTTGATCCGCGTTGCGACACACATCCCGGGTGCGCTTCGCTTACCCGGGCGGCGCAACGCACAAAGAAAAAGGGTGGGCCTTGCGGCCCACCCTTCGTCATGCATCACAGAGCTTCGATGGATCAGAAGCGCTGGTTGTACTGGATGAACAGGAAGCGGTCGTAGTCGAGCATCGGATCGATCTGCGAGGCGCTGCTGTTGCTCACCGAATAGGTGATCGGCGGCTGCTTGTCGAACACGTTGCGGGCGCCGACGGTCACGCTGCCATCCCACGGAGCCTGCCAGGTGACAGACACGTCGTGGTACACGATCGCACCCTTCTTGTTGGCGCCGGTGCCGCCCGACCAGCCACCGTTCGGCGTCTGGTAGTTCGGCTCGTTGCACTCAACGCCATCGTCGTAGCAGTAGTCGCGGAAGCCGCCGTAGTAACGCATGCCCCAGTTGGCCGACAGCGTGTCCTTGGCCCAGTTCAGGCCCAGGGTTGCACGCACGCGCGGGTAGTTCCAGTAACCGGCGTAGTTGTCCCACTCGGCACCCTTGGTCGACTGCTGACGGTAGGCGCTCAGGTAGTTGGCATCAAGGTTGACGCCGAAGGTACCAATCTCGGTTTCCGGCAGGCGGTAACGGACGCCGAAGTTGTAGCCTTCGGTTTCCAGCGAGCCCAGGTTCGCATTGCCACGGCTCAGGCTGGTGACCTGACCGGTGGTGGCATCACGACCGTACTGGTCGCAGAACTGCGCAACACCGTTCTGGTAGCACTGGCCCAGCACGTAGTTGGCGGACACGGCGGTGATCACGTTGTCGACGGTGATCTTGTACCAATCCAGCGAGACGTCCAGACCCGGGACATAGCTCGGGCTGTACACCAGACCCACGGTGCGGGTCTTGCTGGTTTCCGGCTGCAGCTGGTCGTTGCCCACGCCCGACTGGAACGCAGCATTGGCCTGCGTGTCACGCGCGGTGATCGGCTTGCCAGCAGCATCGGTCTGACGGTAGGTCGAGCTCAGGCCTTCGGCCTGGCAACGAGCGGCAACGCGCGCATCGCTCAGCATGCCGAACTGTGCATCGCACGGATCGGTGAAGCGATCGAAGGTCTGCGAACCGCCACCGAAGGTGTCGTCCATGGTCGGGGCACGGAAGCCCTCGCCGTAGGTACCACGCACCAGCAGGTCTTCAATCGGACGCCAGGTCAGGCTGAACTTGCTGTTGATGGTGTCGCCGAACTTGTCGAAGTCGGAGTAGCGGCTGGCGATATCCAGCGACAGCTCCTTGGCACCCGGCAGGTCACGCAGCAGCGGAACCATGAATTCCAGGTAGAACTCATTGGCCTTGTACTTGCCCGAGGCAGCGCCGGCAGCCAGGTCGGTGGTGTAACCGGCCGAGGACAGTGCATCCGGGTGGTCGTAGCCGCTGACTTCGCGATGCTCGTAACCCGCAGCGAAGGCCAGCTCACCAGCGTCGCCCGGCATGTCGAACAGACCACCGGTGATGTTGGCGAAGTACTGCTTGCTCTTGCTCTGCGAGGTCGCGTTGAGCAGGGTGTTGATGTACTTCAGCGCTTCCGGGGTAGCAGCGGTAGCGCCACCCAGGACGTCAAACGGGGTGCACTGGCCCAGTGCTGCATTGGTGCCCAATGCAATCGGATTGGCCAGCGAACCGCACTGCGCGACGCCAGCGCTGTTGATGAACGACGGGCCCAGGGCCTTCTGCAGTGCCAGCAGGTTGATGTTGCCGCTGCTGGTTTCGGTCACGTCGTACTGGTTGTAGTTCAGGCCCACATCCCAGTCGAACGGACGGTCGTTGAAATCAAAGGTGCCTTCCAACGCTGCGTCGAAGTGGAACGACTTGACATTGTTTTCGCTGATGCGCGGCAGCTCGAAAATACGACGGCCCCAGCTGGTGATATCAGCACCGACCGGGTTGTAGACGCTGTCCTTGCTCAGGGCAACCGGGAAGTTCTTCTGCGAAGTACCGGTCAGCGGGTAGCCAGCGATCTGACGCTTGGAGTCACGCTCCGAGTACATCACGGTCGACTTCAAACGCAGGTTGTCGTTGATGTCGTAGGTACCAGCGGCGAAGACCGACTTGTTCTCCGAACCCTGGTTCAACATCATCTGCTCAGTGGCGTTGAAATAATCATCGCCATTGATCTCGTGGTAGTTGTTCGGGTCGCTGGAATCAGCGCCGACGCCACCCGGATGGTTGATGACCATCACCTTGCCGGTGACCGGGTCGGTGTAACGACCCCACTGGCCGGCCGGGCTCAGGCCGTCTGCAGCGTGGTTCGGGCCGTAGGTGTAACGGGTCAGTTCACGGTCCTTTGCCCACACCGGATCTTCCTTGGTGTAGGAAGCGCCCAGCATGATCGACGAACGCTCGCCGACCGCACCCAGGGTCAGGTTGTACTGGGTCTTGGCACCGTCGCCGTCGCTGTTCTGGCCGTAATAGACCGAAGCTTCAGCGCCTTCGAAATCCTTGCGCAGGATGATGTTGATCACGCCGGCGATCGCGTCGGAGCCGTAGATGGCGGAGGCGCCATCCTTCAGCACTTCGATACGCTCGATCAGCGAGCTCGGGATGGTCGACATATCGGTGAAGCCAGCCAGGCTGGAGCTCCAACGCTTGCCATTGACCAGCACCAGGGTGCGCATTTCACCCAGGTTGTACAGGTTGGCGTACTGGCCACCCTGCTCCGGGTTGGATGCCAGCACGGCAGCCTTGGAGAAGGTCTGGGTGCCCGACACGGTCAGGTTCTGCAGGATGTCGCCAACGCTGACCAGACCCGAACGCTTGATGTCCTCGGAGGACACAGTGAAGATCGGCTGGGCGGTCTCAACGTCCACCGAACGGATACGCGAACCGGTGACTTCCAGGCGATCCAGGGTGGTCGCACCAGCAGCAGCTTCCTGCGCCGAAGCAAATGAGGGGGTCAAGGCAATAGCAATGCCGGCCGGGAGCAAGCCCAACCGCACTGCAGAATTACGAAGCTTCATCAATCTCTCCAAAGAGCTAAACAAACGACAAAGTTAGCGGTGCGTTAAACACCCCTGAACGTTACGTTCGTACTGCCACCTTGGTTTTGCGCAAGCCATCCTTAGGCTTTGCCGAATCTGGCTTCAACGCCCCCGGCTGCTCACGGTACTGCGTGGCCGATGCACCAAAACGTGCGCGGAACGCACGCGCGAAGCTGCAGCAGTTGTCAAAACCACTGGCAGACGCAACCTCGCCGATCATCATGTCGGTATCACGCAACAGCATCGCCGCCCGTTCCAGTCGCAGCCGCGCCGACAAGGATTGCGGGCTCTCTTCATACAGACTCTGGAAGGTCTTGGACAAATACCAGCTGGAGAAGTTGGTCAGCTCGGCCAGCTCACCAATGCGCACCACGCGGTGGCTGTTGCCCTCCAGGTACATGCGCGCACGCTGCATGCGACCGAATACCTGTCGCTTGCGGATACGCGAACGACCCGGGCAGCGCTGCACGGTGCCGGCAAGGTCACGCTGCAGGGAAGCAAGATGCAGCAGCAGCGGACGCAACTGATGAATGGTCGCGCCCGGTGCCTGCGCCTCGCGCCACAGGCGCAACGCTAGGCGAGCCTCACCCTGGCTCATGCGGCCGCGGCCGGTGTAGACACTGCAATCGGCCAGGGTGCCGAGCATGCGCAGCGCATCGGTGTCCAGGCTGATACCGATGCACATGCCATCACGGCCAGCCTGGACCAGCGGGCGCGATTCCTTTTCAAAGGCAATCCACTCGCGCTGGCGAAGGCGGAACTTGCCTTCCTTGGATTCCACCCAGGCAGTGCCGCGCAGCTGCAACCATACGGTGAACACGGTGCCCGAGGTCTGCAGGCTGCCCAGTCGCGCCACACCTACACAGGCTGGCCGCGGGCCATCCTCCGCAGGCTTCTCGAACGACACTGACTGACCACGATCCACCCACGAAACCTGCCGCATATCGCACACCATCGTTTGCTCATATTGAGCGAACGTTTTGCCAACTTTGGCGATGCGGGTCAGGAAAGTCCGGCGAGAAAGCTGCGAATTCTTCCCGATAAGCCCTACGAAAAACTTCCGAAGGAAATTTTCTTTACGGTGACAACCACTTAGCGAGTCCCATCACCCTTCGAGGCGCGCGTAGCGGAACCCGCATCACCCCGATATCTGTGTTGTCGGCGGTGGCCAAAGCGATGAAAACCGCGCTGCCATCGGGCGCCAGGCTCAATCCATTGCCGGCACTGAAACGCGTCGCGTCCAGGCACTGGCTGCTGCCATCGCCAGCGATGGCGGTCAGACGGCTGCTGCAGTCGCGGCTGATGTCCTGATACTCGACCGCACCGTTACCCGCTACAGCCCAGGTGCGATAGCGCCAGCGGCTGGGCAACTCGGCATGCACCGGCTTCACGCTGTCCGCGGCCAGACCCGGCGCGGACTGCCAGAGTCCGCCGCTGGCCAGACGCGTGAACAGGATGCGTTGCCCAGCACGGTCATAGCGCACCTGCGACACGCCATCCAGTGACGCCAGTCGTTTCCATGGCTGCTGGCTGCGGTCGAACAGGGTCAGCGCCATGCGCTCGTCGTCGCCCCGCTCCACCACCAGCAAGGTATTTGGTGCAGGCCCATAGACTGCCTGCAGTGGCTCACGAACCGGCACCGCCAGTTTTACCCAATGCCCTTCTTCGGGCGCCACTTCGTAGATCCCAGGTACGCCGTCGGCATCACGCCCGGTCACCAGCAGCTGCCGCCCATCGGCTGCCCAATCCATTGGTTGGCGGGCCTCCGGATGCATTCCCTCGATCATCTGCAGCGATGCCGGTTCATTCAATCGCGCCCACCACAGCGCAAACGCGCCGGAGCGATCGGAGGTAAACGCCAACTGCGCGCCATCCGGCGAAACCATTGGCTGGCCATCACGCGCTGAAGAAGCGAACAATCGTTGCGGCGCACCTGCATTGACACCCAACGGAATGCGGAACAAGCCGTACTGCAGCTGGCTGCGCATGAAGGCAAGGTTGCCGCCGCCACGCGATACCGCCGGGCTCTGCGCGTTGTCGATGCCCATATCGCGCAGCAGGCGGGTAGCCACATCCAGCCGGTACAGGCGCGACTCGCTGTCGATGCGGCGGCCGAACACCATTTCGTCCGGGCCCAACCAGCTCCAACCGCGTATTTCCGCCGCTTCGTCGGTCAAACGCTGCGCATTGCCACCGTCGGCATCCATCATCCACATGTCGCCCACCTGCGGATTACGCACGAAGCCGATCTTCTTGCCATCCGCCGAATAGCGCGGCGCATAGTCGAAGTCATCGGCGCCCATCTCGTACTGCAGCGATGACCAGCGCCCGGATGCCAGGTTCAAGCTGCGGATGCCGCGGCTGGCATAGCGCCCGGTCATCGAGCCGAACAGCAGGCTCTGTCCATCAGGTGCCCAGTCAAAACTGAGCATGTCGGTGCCATCACAGCGGGTGACACGGCGCAGCCCGGTACCGGTCGCCGACACCACCAACACTTCGCAATCACCTTGCGGCAGGAATCGCGCGAAGGCGACGCTGCGCCCGTTGGGCGACCACACCGGGAAGCGATCGGATGCGCCCGCGGGCGTGCTCAGCAAAGGCGTTGCGACTGCATTGCCAACGCTTTGTATCCAGAGGCTTGAGCGATTGTCTTCCTCGCGCGCAAACACGACCAAGGCACCGTCTGGCGAAAGCGAGGGGTTCACCTCGACGCCTTCGGTAGCGGTGATGAGACGGTAGGGTCGCGCTGGACTACCCACCACGCGATTGCCCTCGACGACCGCAGCATCCTCGGGCGACGGTGCGTCACGTCCCCACAGCAGCCATGCCATAACCACGGTACTGAGCAACAGGACGATGCCAACAACCAGCAGGGCCACACGGCGCATCTTCCGACGCTTGTTGCGCCCGTCATCCTGCACCGGCGCGGGCACCACATCCACTGTGACAGCATCTGCTTCAATGGCGGCAGGCACGTCAAACGCAGGCGTCTCCGCTTCCGCTTTCGCCTCCCACGACACTGGCGCCAGCAGGCGATAGCCGGTCTTGGCGATGGTTTCGATATAGCTGGTGCCGTCGCTCGTTTCAGTGGCTGCGAAGGCCTTGCGCAACTGGGTGACCGCCTGGGTCAGCACGTCATTGGTCGGCATGGTGTCCGGCCAGACCTCGGCGAACAGCTCTTCGCGCGTCACCACCTGCCCCGGCCTGCGCGCAAGCGCCAACAACACCCCCACCGATTTTGGTGTGAGCCGCTGGATCTTGCGTGTCCCTGGCAGATGCACCTCGCGAGAGGAAAGCACCACCAGACACTCACCGACGCGCAGTCGGTCAGAGCTAGGTTTTTCGGTGGGGTTCGTTGCCATCGCGGTCTTTCAAAATCGCTGGCGGACACGAATCCTGTGTCCAGCTTTCCGGGTCCACGCCCTTACAAGCCGCCAAATTCCGCAAAAGGCATCAACGCACAGAGCAAATGTTTTATCTGGAACAGATATTACTCTAACCAAGTTCCCCACGTGCCACACGTGGACGACATCAGGCTCTCTCTCGCCGACGAAATTACATAATCAGCTACATGATTCGCGCCGCACGGCGCGATTTTTTTAACTAGCGTTCAGTTTTTTCTGCCTTGTAGATGGTCAGGCCAACCAGCCGCGAAACCACCAAGGCAACGTACATAACGCCTGCAAACTGCTCCAACATCACCAATGCACGTGCTTGTGGATGCACTGGCACCACGTCGCTCAGACCTACCCCTGACAACAAGCTGAAGCTGAGATAAAGCAGCTCGACCCAGCTCCTGAAATCACCTTCGCTGGTGGCCACAAAACTGCCCGGATAGACGTGCTGGCAAACTGAATAGGCAAACGCGAACGCCCAGGCCAGCAAGGTAAACGTAGCACCCGCAGCAAACAGCTCATCGCGCGTGACCTTGTGGTCCTGCAGCATGTAGGCAATCAAACTGCACGAGGTATAGAAGTACAGCAGGCTCTCGAATGCCTGCGCCACCGCGACCAGCGAATGGCGCCCCAACAAGGCACCAGCGATGGAGAACACCACGGCCGGAATGGCCAGCGTCAGCGCCAGCCACAGCAGCAGCGGACTGCGCCGCACCACCCACACCGCCAACCCCAGTACCACCATGCCGAACGCGCCGAACAACGCGCGTCCGGCCGGCATGTGCTCCATCGCCGGGTAAAGCAGCACGCCCAGTAATTGCACCGCCAGCAACCATGCCGATGGGTGCCTGCGCGCCATCACGATCAATCTCAAGCGCGACTGCATACGCATCCCTTCATTGCCGGTGCCGAACGGTGTGGTTGAGCCAAGGCCCGCAGGAGCGGACCTCAGGGGCCCGGACTGGTCGCCATCCCGGCGCGATACGGGTAAGCGGCAAAGATCGCGGCCACCGCGGCATCAATGCGCTCGCCGCGCTGCTCCGGCTTCACCCGCCCCACCGTACCGACCGCGACGCCTTCCCAGACCAGCTGCTTCTTCCGCGCATCCACCACGTCGATGTTCAAGGTGCCTTCGGTGTACTGGCGCACGTCGGTGCGGTCACGCCAGTACGGCACGGCGACATAACCGCGGGCGCGGTAGCTGTAGTAATAGTCGTAATCCACTTCCGGCATCGTGGTGACCTGGGTCTTGTCCTGCAGGTAGGCGTTGAGGTTCACCCACAGGTCCGGGTTGGCTTCATCGAACCGGTAACCACGTGACTCCATCTGCGTGCGCACCGCGGCGCGGATGCGGTTGCTGGTGATGGTGGTATAGCCGTGCTGCTCGAGCGCCAGCGGGGTGTAGAACGCAAAGCTGCGGTAGCGCGAAAAGTCGGCAGTCGGATCGGCCTGGCTGGCTACACGCGGCGTGCTGGCGCAGGCACCCAGCAGGAGCAGCGAGGACAAGACGAGAAGCAAGGAAACGAAGCGAAGTTTCATGGCCTACCCCTGGTGTGGACGAGCGCACGCTAACACGTCCGTCGACGTCCCGGCGTCAATCAAGGGCCGGGGCACCCGCCGGGATGCCCCGCCCCGTACCGCGGGTCTACTCGATCCGGTAGACCTGCGCGCCCTGCTCGCGGAACTGCGCCGATTTCTCGGCCATCCCCGCCGCCAACGCCAGCCCTTCATCCACGCCCTGCTCGGCCGCGTACTCACGCACATCCTGGGTGATCTTCATCGAGCAGAAGTGCGGGCCGCACATCGAACAGAAGTGGGCCAGCTTGTGTGCATCCTTGGGCAGCGTTTCGTCATGGAATTCCTTGGCCTTCTCCGGATCCAGACCGAGATTGAACTGGTCTTCCCAGCGGAATTCGAAGCGCGCCTTGCTCAAGGCGTTGTCGCGGACCTGCGCACCCGGATGGCCCTTGGCAAGATCGGCGGCATGCGCAGCGATCTTGTACGCCATGATGCCGTCGCGCACGTCCTGCCGGTTGGGCAACCCCAGGTGTTCCTTCGGCGTAACGTAGCAGAGCATCGCGGTGCCGTACCAACCAATCATCGCCGCACCGATCGCGCTGGTGATGTGGTCGTAGCCCGGCGCGATATCGGTGGTCAGCGGCCCCAACGTATAGAACGGCGCTTCGCCACACTCCTGCAGCTGCTTGTCCATGTTCTGCTTGATCAGCTGCATCGGCACATGGCCGGGACCTTCGATGATGGTCTGCACATCATGCTTCCAGGCAATCTTGGTCAGCTCGCCCAGCGCCTCCAGTTCGCCGAACTGCGCCGCGTCGTTGGCATCGGCAATGCAGCCCGGGCGCAGCCCGTCACCGAGACTGAAGGACACGTCGTAGGCCTTCATGATGTCGCAGATGTCCTCGAAGTGCGTGTAGAGAAAATTTTCCTTGTGGTGCGCCAGGCACCATTTGGCCATGATCGAACCGCCGCGCGAGACGATGCCGGTGACACGCTTGGCAGTCAGTGGCACGTGTCGCAGCAACACCCCGGCGTGGATGGTGAAGTAATCAACCCCCTGCTCGGCCTGCTCGATCAAGGTGTCGCGGAAGATCTCCCAGGTCAGCTCCTCGGCCCGGCCATCCACCTTCTCCAGCGCCTGGTAGATCGGCACCGTGCCAATCGGCACCGGTGAGTTGCGCACGATCCACTCGCGCGTCTCATGGATGTGCTTGCCGGTGGACAGATCCATCACCGTGTCGCCGCCCCAGCGGATCGCCCACACCAGCTTCTCCACTTCCTCGGCTATGCCCGACGACACCGCGCTGTTGCCGATGTTGGCGTTGATCTTGGTGAGGAAGTTGCGGCCGATGATCATCGGCTCACACTCGGGGTGGTTGATGTTGTTCGGCAGGACCGCGCGGCCGCGCGCGATCTCATCGCGCACGAACTCCGGGGTGATGATCTGCTGGATGCTGGCGCCGAAGCTCTGCCCTGGATGCTGGGCAAGCAGTCCTGCATCACGCACCGCATCCAAGCGCTGGTTCTCGCGGATGGCGACGTACTCCATCTCCGGGGTAACGATGCCGCGCCGCGCATAGTGCATCTGGGTGACATTGGCGGTACCAATCGCGCGGCGCGGCAGCGTGCGGCCAGGAAAGCGCACCGCATCCAGCCGGGCATCGTGCTGGCGACCACGACCGAACTCGGAGCTGAGACCGGCCAACTGCTCGGTATCCCCGCGCTCCTCGATCCAGGCGCTGCGCACCGCCGCCAGCCCCGCTGCCAGATCGATGTTGGCCTGCGGATCCGTATACGGGCCGGAGGTGTCATACACGGTGACCGGGTGGTTCTCTTCGCCGCCGAACAGGGTGGGCGTGCGGGTCAGCGCGATCTCGCGCATCGGCACCTGCAGGTCCGGACGCGAACCAGCGACGAAGATCTTGCGCGAACCAGGAATCGGCCGGGTCACGGATTCGGAGAGTTGCTGGGCCTGCTGCTGCAGGCTGGGCTGTGCGTTCATTGGCATTCGTCCTGTCTATCCACACGCGGGGTGCGAAGGCCACGCGAGGGATTCGCATGACGGAACGAAGCGAAGGCGCACGCCACCCGGCCCTGGCCCATAGCGGGCACATCGACTGGCGGCACACGAAGCTTCCCTACGCCGGTATGAGCCGGATCAGGTTCGAAGGGTATGTCTCAACCGCGACCCAATGGCCACGGTACCCCCGCTTCGGGCGTCATTAGACCTGCAATCGATGGGAAAGCCAAGCCGGCAGGAACAGCGGTCAACGGGCTGCAGCTGCTGACCGCAGGCGTCTCCTTGCACAGCGTCACAGGCCACTAACGTAATCGTGACGCGCCATTCAGTAACATCGCGCGCAGGCTCGTTTCGAATGACTGCCTTGCGGCGCTTGCCGCCCCTCCTTTCCCGGCCCGGCGCCATGGTGCCAGCCGGTTGTCCTGCAAGCTCAGGCTCGCTCCCCTCAATCGCTCATTTGATCGGAGAAGCTCCTTCATGGTGTTTCGTATTTCCATTGCACTGGTAGCGCTACTGGTGCTGATGGCCGGCCTCGCGCCCGGTCCCTTCAACGACGTGGTACAGGCCGCGCTGGCCCAGGTGGTGCGTGGCGCTGGCTGGATGTACCTGCTGATCGTGTTCCTGACACTGTCTTTCCTGCTGTACCTGGCGTTCGGCCGCTTCGGCAGCCTGCGCATCGGCGGTGAAGATGCCGAGCCGGACTTCTCCCGCGCCAGCTGGCTGTCGATGCTGTTCGCCGCCGGCATGGGCATCGGCCTGGTGTTCTGGGGCGCGGCCGAGCCGATATCGCATTTCGTCACCCCGCCGGAAGGCCTGCCGCCGCAAAGCATGGATGCCGCCCGTGCCGCGATGCGTTACTCGTTCTTCCATTGGGGCCTGCACCCGTGGGCGATCTATGCATTGATCGGGCTGGCAATGGCCTGGTTCCAGTACAACCGCAATGGTCGCGGCCTGATCAGCGACATGCTGCAACCGGTCATCGGCCGCCATCATCGTGGCTGGGTTGGCAAGCTGGTGAATATCGCAGCGGTGGTCGCCACCGCAATCGGTGTCGCCACCACGTTGGGATTCGGCACCATCCAGATCGCCGCCGGCATGCAACGTGTGTTCGGTGTCACCGCAGGCGTGCCACTGCAGATGACCGTCATCGCCATCGCCTTCGTGCTTTACATGCTCTCCACCACCAGCGGCGTAGACCGTGGCATCAAGTGGTTGTCCAACTTCAATCTGGCGCTGGCGGCATTGCTGCTTGCCGCAGTGCTGGTGCTCGGCCCTACTGGCTTCATCTTCGACACCTTCACCACCACGCTGGGCGCCTACCTGAACCAGCTGGTGACAATGAGCCTGCGCATGTCGCCCTTCTCGGGCAGCACCTGGGTCGCGGATTGGACCATCTTCTACTGGGCCTGGTGGATTGCCTGGGCGCCGTTCGTGGGTTCCTTCATTGCGCGGGTATCACGTGGCCGCAGCGTGCGCGAGTTCGTGGTCGGGGTGGTGCTGGCGCCAACCCTGCTCGGCTTCCTGTGGTTCTCCGTGTTCGGTGGCACTGCGCTGTGGGCGCATCTGTCTGGCCACGCCGATCTGGTCCAGGCGTTGGGCAATGGCTATGAGACGGTATTGTTCACGCTGTTCGACAGCATGCCAGCCTCCTTGCTGCTCGCGGGCCTGGCCTTGGTCCTGCTGGTCATCTTCTTCGTCACCTCGGCCGATTCCGCGGTGCTGGTGCTGGCCAGCATGTCCACCGATGAGGCCGGCGATCCGCCGCTGTCACGCAAGCTGGTGTGGGGCATTGCCATTGCACTGATCGCAGCGGTTCTGCTGCTCGCAGGTGGGTTGGATGCACTGCAGGGCATGATCACCATTGCAGCTTTGCCATTCGCGCTGTTGATGGTGTTGGTGATGGTATCGCTGTACCGCGTGCTGGACGCCGAGCACAACCGCCAGCGCCGGCTCGCGCAGCGCGCACGGCACATGATGGAGGCATGGATCGAGCGCGAGCAGGCAGCACAGGAAGAAGCACGTGCAGTCACTGAGCGTTCGCCAGGTCTGGACAAGTAGGCGGGAGCTGCGGGAGCTGTGAATTGCCGCGGCGCATCTGGCTGGCTTCGCATCCAGCTGCGCGATGTGGCTGGACAATTGGGTGGTAAGGACGGCAGCGAAGAGCTCCCCCTCCCCAACCCTCCCCTTCGCTGCGCGAAAGGGAGGGGGTAGAAGCGGCTACGTCGCCATCTTGTAGATCGCCAGGAACGGCCCCCTCCCTTTCGC
>NZ_JBRREC010000068.1:0-27904 GCF_056760015.1 Stenotrophomonas sp. STEN029
TTTTTTTTTTTTTGTTCCGTGTCCCACAAAGTTGGGCGGGGGCGGCCCCGCCCCCCCCATTCCCCGGCCGGGGGTGATTGGCCCCCGGGGCACGGTGGTCTGCATTCCCGGCCTGACCCGCAATGCCGCTGACTTCGACGCACTGGCCGAAACGCTGACCGCGGTCGGCTGGCGCGTGCTTGCGGTCGACCTGCGTGGCCGTGCGGGTTCGCCACGTGCGCCCGACCCAAGCAGCTACAACCCGCGCACCTACGCCGACGACATGGTGGCGCTGCTGCGTTCGCAGAACATCGCCAAGGCGGTGTTCATCGGCACCTCGCTGGGCGTGCTGGTCACCATCACCCTGGCCTCGCGCGCACCGGAGCTGATCGCAGCAGCGGTGCTCAACGACGCCGGCCCCAAGGTGCCGCGCGAAGCCCTGGCGCGGATCGGCAAGTACGCCGGCAAGCCATTGCCACCGATGGACCTGGACCAGGCAGCTGCCTACGCCGAATCCATCGGCAAGGCATCCTTCCCGCGCTTCACCGCCGAAGACTGGCGGGCAATGGCCTCACGCAGCTTCCGCCAGCGCGACGACGGCCTGCTGGAGCTGGACTATGACCCGGCAATCATCCGCACCACCCGGCCGTGGGTGCTGTGGCTGTTGCGGCCGGTGCTGTGGCGCGCGGTGCGCGGGCTTACCTCACGGGTGCCGGTGCTGGTGGTGCGTGGCGCGCTGTCCGATATCCTGCCTGCCGATGTCGCCCGGCAGATGGCGGCTACGTCGCCAAACGCCAGCCTGGTCGTCGTGCCGGATGTTGGTCACGCACCGACGTTGTCCGAGCCCGAGGCGCGTGATGCGATCCTGGCCTTGCTTGGACGCCTGCAATGAGCGCCGGTGACACGACCATGGAATTGCCGGAAGCCCTGCAGGCATTGCAGCAATGGGCCGCAAGCGAACGCCTTGGCAAGTCCACCCACATCGCGCAGGCGCGCATCGACGCCTTCGCCGAGGCCACCGGTGACCACAACTGGATCCACGTTGATCCGGTCCGTGCGCAGGCAGGTTTGCCGGGCGGGACGACCATCGCCCATGGCTTCCTGCTGCTCTCGCTCACGGTCGAAGAAGATGTAGCCGCCCTGGTCGGCTTTCCCGGCATCGCCCACGTACTGAACTACGGTTTGAACAAGGTGCGCTTTCTGGCGCCGGTTCCCAGCGGCTCCGACATCCGCGTACGCTCACGCTTGGTTTCACTGGAACCGCGCCAGCCCGGGCAATGGCTGCTGACCCAGCACAAGAGCGTGGAACTGCAGCCCGGCGGCGAAGTGGCGTTGGCCGCCGAGCAGCTGTCACTGGTCGTGATCGCGCCCTGACGAATACCCGCACGGCAAGCAGCCGGCCGGCATCCAGCACGCCGGCCACGGTTCTCTCTACACTGGAGCGATGTTGACGCCCTCCATCGTCCTGTTCGCCTGCATCGCGTGGACCGTGCTGCTGTTCGGCGTTGCCCTGTGGGGCGAGCGCCAGGGCCACCGCCTCGGCAGGATCTGGCCAGCCATCTATGCGCTGTCACTGGCCGTGCACTGCACCGCGTGGACGTATTACGGCGCTGCTTCGCAGGGCGTGCAATGGGGCTTCCCGATCCCGCCCACCTTGATCGGCATGGCGCTGATCTTCGCCTTCGGCCTGCCCTTCCTCGCGCGCCTGGGCCGGCTGGCCAAACAGCACAACAGCGCCACCATCGCCGACCTGGTGGTTGCACGGCTGCGCACCGACCAGGGCCTTGGTGTGACCATCACCCTGGTCGCGCTGTTCGGCATCATTCCCTATATCGCGCTGCAGCTTAAGGCGGTGAGCCAGGGACTCAGTGCACTGCTCGGTGACCAGTTCGCCGCCAACGGCTGGCAGCTGGACATGTCGTTCTGGTTCGCGCTGACGATGGCGGCATTCACCATGCTGTTCGGCGCGCGCAAGGCCTCGGCCACCGAACACAACCGCGGCATCGTGGTCGCGCTGGGGCTGGAGTCGCTGCTGAAGTTGGCGGCGCTGCTGGCGATTGGCCTGTATGCGGCAATCTCGGTGCATCGCGCCGGCACGCCATTGCTTGAAAAGATGGCGCACCTGCCACCGCCGGCGGTGATCCCCGACTTCCTGACCATGGTCGCGCTGGGCGCGATGGCAGCGTTCACCCTGCCCCATCAGTTCCATGTCGGCGTGGTCGAGCTGCGCCAGTCCTCGGACCTGAAGACCGCGCGTTGGCTGTTCCCGCTTTACCTGCTGTTGATCGGCCTGCCGTCGGTGCCGATGGCCTTGTCCGGTGCCGCGCAACTGCCGACGTCGGTATCGCCGGACCTCTACGTACTGGCCTTGCCGCAGGAACGCGGTCACCACGTGCTGGCGCTGCTCGCCTACCTGGGCAGCCTGAGCGCGGCCACCGGCATGATGATCCTGTCCGGCCTGACCCTGTCGATCATGCTCGGCAACCATGGCTTTGGCTCGCACCTGCTGGGCGGGATGAACAGCGGCGGCAACGATGCCGGCGCCGACCTGCGCCCGCGCGTGCTGGCATTCCGCCGCGCCGGCATCCTCGCCGTATTCCTGATGTCGTGGCTGTACAGCCGCGCCATGAGCGGCACCGAGGCGCTCAGCGATTTCGGCCTGATGTCATTCACCGCCCTGTCGCAGCTGGCGCCGGCGGTGCTGCTGGCGGTGTACCGGCCGCGCACGCCCTCGCCTGCGATCATGGCCGGCATCGTGCTGGGCTCGCTGGTCTGGCTGTGGCTGGTATTGCTGCCGATGGTGATACCCGCACCGGACCCGGCGGCGGGCAGGGAAGGTTTGCATTGGCTGGCGCTGTTCTCGCTGCGCATGCAGCCCGGCCACATCGCCATCAGCATGGGCGCCAGCCTGGCGGTCAACCTCATCACCGTTGCGCTGGTATCACGCGCGATCCGTCCTTCGCTGCCGCTGCAACGCGATGCGGTAGCCGCTGCCTCATTGCGCAAGACCGCCGGCCGCTTCCTCGGCCAGGAACGCGCACGGCAGCTGATGGACGGGCATGCAGGGCAGATGCTGGATGACGACCGGGTCACCGCGATCGAGCGCGAGCTGACCGCCGTGGTCGGCGCCGGCATGGCACGGCTGCTGGTCGAGGCCGCGCGTGATGGCGGCGCTGCGCCGCTGGATGCGGTTACCCGCGCCGTCGGTGAAGCCACGCAGGCGCTGCGTTTCAACCAGCGCCTGCTGGAAGCCGCATTGGAAAACATGAGCCAGGGCATCAGCGTGGTGGATGCCCAGCTGCAGCTGGTGGCCTGGAACAGCCGCTATGCCGCGCTGTTCAAATTTCCGCCCGAACTGCTGCAGGTCGGGCAGCCGGTCGCCAATCTCACTGCTTGGGCCTTGGGCGAACTGAAGATCGGCGAGGCCCCGGGTGACAACGTCGGCAAGGCGCTGAACCGTCGCATCGCGCATATGCGGCGTGGCACGCCGCATCTGTCCGAACGCATCTTCCCTGACAACACCATCGTCGAAATCCGCGGCAACCCGATGCCCGGCGGCGGCTACGTCGCCACCTTCACCGATGTCACCGCCTTCCGCATGGCCGAGGACGCGCTCAAGCGCAGCAATGAGACCCTGGAGCTGCGCGTGCAGGACCGCACCGCTCGCCTGGAACAGGCCGTGCACGAAGCCGAGCGTGCGAACGTGGCCAAGACGCGCTTCCTGACCGCGGTCGGCCACGACCTGATCCAGCCGCTGCACGCCGCGCAGCTGCTCACCGATGCGATGTCACAGCACATCGAATCGGAGTTCCTGGACAGCTTCCTGCGTCAGATCCGCGGCGCATTGGACTCGACCGACGACCTGCTGTCGGGCTTGCTGGATATATCGCGACTGGAAGCGGGTGGGTTGGTCGCCGATCCACGGCCATTCGCCTTGTCGACCGTACTTGATCCCTTGGCACAGGAATTCGCCGTGCTGGCAGCCGCGCGCGGCCTGCAGTTCCGCTACGTGCGCAGCCGCGTCTGGGTGCACAGCGACCCGCTGTTGCTGCGCCGCGTGCTGCAGAATTTCCTCGCCAACGCCATCCGCTACACGCGTAGCGGCGGCGTGCTGCTCGGCGTGCGCCGCCACGGCGACACGCTGACCATCGGCGTCCACGACAGCGGCCCCGGCATCACCCCGGAACAGCAGAGCGTCGTGTTCGAGGAATTCCATCGCGGTGATCGCAGCAATGGCCAAGGACTGGGACTCGGACTGGCGATTGCGCACCGCATCGCCGGCCTGCTGCATGCACCTCTCGGCCTGCACAGCGTGGTCAATCGCGGTTCGGCGTTTTCCATCACGGTGGCACGCGCAAGCCCGCCGCCGGCCACACGCAACGACGCGCCCTCAGGCGGCACCAGCACCATCAAGGGCACCCGCGTGCTGGTGGTCGACAACGACGTGGACGCGCTGCAGGCGATGCGGCAGCTGCTGCTGTCGTGGGGCTGCGAGGTAAGTGCGTACAGCGACGCCAGCGGGATCGGTGCATCCGCACAGGAAGCAGACCTGTGGTTGTTCGACTACCACCTCGACGACGGTGACACCGGCGTCCAGCTGTGGAAGCGCCTGGACGGCGCACGCAGGCAAAGGCCGACAGTGATACTCAGCGCCGATACCGGCAGTGATACCCGCGAGGCAGTACGCGAAGTTGGGCTGTCACTATTGAACAAGCCGTTCAAGCCGCTGGCGCTGCGCTGGGCCATCAATCATCTGCTGGCTACGCGCAGCACAGTTGCGACCTGACCCGAAGCAGACAACGCCGGGACCGCTGTTCGACCAGCAACCACGTCGTGGATCAGGCGTCCTGCGTCTCTTCAATCTGCCGCGACGGATCGTTCAGACCCATCTCGTGCAGTACACGGATCGCCTGCGCGCGGTTGCGTACACCGAGTCGGCCCATGATGCGGGTCATATGCGCCTTGATCGTGCGCAGCTGCACGCCAAGGCGATCGGCGATCTGTTTGTTGAGCAGGCCTTCGGCCACCAGGCTCAGTACCTTGTACTGGTGCGCGGACAAACTGGCCAAACGCGCGGCCAGATCGGCGTCCTTGCTGAACGGCGCAACCCGCGCCACGGTTTCGCGCAGCATCGCCGGTATCCAGCGCTCGCCATCGAGCACGGTCTGCAAGGCCTGCTGCAGGTCCACCAGCCCCGAGCTCTTGGGCAGGTAACCGGCAGCTCCAAGATCGATGGCGCGGCGGATCACATGCGGCTCTTCATTGGCCGAGACGATGATGATCGCCAGCCCCGGCTGCAGGGCGCGGATCGTCGCCAGACCAGCAAGACCGTGGTTGCCCGGCATGTGCAGGTCCAGCAGCATCAGGTCGATCTGCTGGTTCTCGATCGCCTCCAGCACGCTGTCCAGCGAATCGGCCTCGCTGATCTGCAGGTCATCAACCGCCTCTTCGGCCGCGCGATGCAAGGCTGCGCGGAACAAGGGGTGATCATCGGCGATAAGCAGGGTCGGCATGTCCTTGCGAGGTTAGCAAATTAAGCTTGGGCCGGGCACGGGTACCTAGGTACGCTGGCATGTAAACATTGGCTTGTTAGTGTGGGGCAATGAACATCCCCCGCCCCGTTTCCCTGCTTTGCGCCGCGCTGCCGCTGTTGGGCTGCGTTTCCGTCGCCCAGGCCGCCAAGCCCGGCCCTGCTGCTGCCGTGCCCGTGTTCGAACAATGGCGCGAAACCGAGCACCGCGGCGGCGATGATCTGCTGACCGCTGGATTGGGCCTCGATGGCCTGCGCGCCGCTACCGCGCCGGCATTCGCCAGTCCAGCCCAGCCGACCGCAGTGGAAGCACGCCGCCGCGCGATCTGGAGCAGTTGGCGTGGCATCGCCGACCTCACCCCAGGCGGCGGCTTCGGCGATATCTACGGCAATCTGCAGGCGGCGCCGGGCCGGGAGTTCTCGGCCTATGCCCACATCCCCGGTGCCCGCCAGCCGCATCGCGTGCTGGTGCAGATTCCGGATAGCTTCGATCCGGCACGGCGCTGCCTGGTAGCCGCAGCCTCCTCCGGCTCGCGCGGCATCTACGGCGCGATCTCGGTCGCCGGCAGCTGGGGCCTGGCCCACGGCTGCGCCGTCGCCTATACCGACAAAGGCACCGGCAGCGACTATTACGACCTGGACGCCAGCAGCGGCTTCCAGGCCGACGGCACGCCTGCGACGCAGGGCGCACTTGCCTTCGCTCCAACCGATAGCAAAGCGGCGCATGGCATCGCCTTCAAGCACGCCCATTCCGGTGACAACCCGGAAGCCGACTGGGGCCGGCATCTGCTGCAGGCACTGCAGTTCGGCTTGCAGGCGCTGGACCGTGCCTACCCGCAATCGGCACCGTTCACCCCCGCAAATACCCGCACGCTGGGCGCAGGTGTCTCCAACGGTGGCGGCGCGGTGCTGCGCGCAGCGGAGATCGAGGGCGACTGGTTCGATGCGATGGTCGCGGGCGAGCCGAATGTCTCGGTGGCTGGCGCGCCGCCGCTCTACGACTTCGTCACCCAATCCGCGCTGCTGATGCCCTGCGCGCTGCTTGCGCTGGATGATCTGCCGCAGCCGCCGATGCAGGCACAGGCAGCACCGGCATGGACGCAACGGTGTGCCATCCTGAAATCGGCCGGGCTGGTGCAAGGCGATGACACCGCCGCACAGGCACAGTCGGCACGCCAGCAACTCGCCGACTCCGGGCTCAACGATGGCGCGCTGCGCGCCGGGGCGTTCTCGACCGGATTCGACCTGTGGCGTGCAATCGCGGTGACGTATGCGTCGGCATATGGCCGCTACGGCGTGGGCGAACATCCCTGCGCCTACAGCTACTCTGCTGTCGGTGCGGACGGCAAACCCGTTGCTGCGACCGCCGAGCTGCGCGCTAGCTGGTGGAGCGAAGGCAGCGGTATTCCGCCCGGCAGTGGCGTGGTGCTGGTGGACGGCAATGCCGCCCAATCGGCGGAGGATCCGCTGCGTGGCTTGAACTGCCTGCGTGCACTCGGCCTGGATGACAGCGCCGATGCCAAGCGCGTACGCGCCGGCATCGCCGATGCTGCCGCCAAGGCGCCGCGTCGCGGCCTGCCAATCGTGGTCATCCACGGTACCGACGACGGATTGGTGCCGATCAGCATGACCAGTGACCGCTATGTACCGCTCGCACGCAAGGCTGGTGCGCAGATCGCCTATTGGCGGGTAAGCAACGGCCAGCACTTCGACTCGCTGCTGGCCTTCCCGGATTACCGCAAGCGCTATGTGCCGCTGCTTCCCTATATGTTTGCGGCAATGGATCAGGTGTGGGATCACCTTGAGAATCCAGCACACGCCCTGCCGCAGGATGCCTTGATCCAGCCAACGCCGCGCGCGGAGGCACCGTTGCAGCGCTCGCAGCTGTCCATTCCCGCAACTTCCGGCCGCTGACCCGCTGCCAACCAGGATATACAGATGTCATTCGCAGCCGACGCAAATTCCGCCGAATCCAGCGCCTACGCCTATCCGCTGCTGATCAAGCAGCTGCTGCACACACCGCTGGCGATCAATCCCGATCAGGAAATCGTCTACGGCGACAGGGTCCGCTTCGACTACCGCACGCTGCAGGCGCGTATCGGCCAACTGGCTGGCCTGCTGACGTCACTGGGCGTGAAGCCCGGCGACACCGTGGCAGTGATGGACTGGGACAGCAACCGCTACCTGGAAAGCTACTTCGCGGTGCCGATGATCGGCGCGGTGCTGATGACGGTGAACATCCGCCTGGCCCCGGAGCAGATCGCTTATACGCTGAATCACAGCAGCGCGCGGGTCATCCTGGCCAACCGCGAGTTCCTGCCGGTGCTGGAGAGCATTGAAGAGCAACTGCCGGACCTGCGCACGCGGGTGTTGCTGGACGATGAAGCAGGCCCGCTGCCCGCCGGCTTCGCCACCGAGTACGAAGCAGGCCTGCGCAGCGCCGAGCCGGTCCGCAACTTCCCGGACTTCGACGAGAACACCCGCGCCACCATGTTCTATACGACCGGCACCACCGGTCTGCCCAAGGGCGTGTTCTTCAGCCATCGCCAGCTTGTCCTGCATTCGCTGGCAGCGATGGCGGCACTGGGCAGTGCACCCAAGCAGGGCCGGCTGCACCGCGACGATGTCTACATGCCGATCACCCCGATGTTCCATGTGCACGCCTGGGGCATGCCGTACGTGGCCACGCTGCTGGGCATCAAGCAGGTGTATCCGGGCCGCTACCTGCCGGGCAAACTGCTGGATCTGATCGCGCGCGAGAAAGTGACGTTCTCGCATTGCGTACCAACCATCCTGCATATGCTGCTGGGCCACCCCACTGCGGCAGATACCGATCTGCACGGCTGGAAAGTCATCATCGGCGGCGCCGCACTGCCGCGTGCCTTGGCGCAGCAGGCCTTGGCGCGCGGCATCGACATCTTCGGCGGCTACGGCATGTCCGAAACCTGCCCGCTGCTCACCCTCGCCCAGATCGATGTGGATGCCCTGACTGGCACCGATGAGGAGCTGTCGCTGCGTACCAAGGCCGGTATTCCGGTACCGCTGGTGGAGTTGCGCATCGTCGATGAAGACATGAACGAAGTTGCCCACGACGGCGTCGCCACCGGCGAAGTGGTGGTACGCGCGCCATGGCTTACCCAAGGCTATCTGCACAATCCAGAGGCCTCGGAAGCCTTGTGGGCCGGCGGCTACCTGCACACCGGCGACATCGGCAACATCGACAGCGGCGGCTACCTGCGTGTCACCGACCGCATCAAGGACGTGATCAAGACCGGCGGTGAATGGATCTCCTCACTCGCGCTGGAGGACATCATCGCCATGCATCCGGCGGTCAACGAGGTCGCGGTGATCGGCATTGCCGATGCCAAGTGGGGCGAGCGGCCACTGCCGTTGGTGGTCAAGCACGCGGGCAGCACTGTTAGCGAAGCCGAGATCATCGAGCTGGTCGCCGCCCGCAGCCGCGCCGGCGACATCTCCCGCTACGCGATCCCCGACCGCGTCAGCTTCGTCGATTCGATAGAGCGCACCAGCGTCGGCAAGATCAACAAGAAGAAGCTGCGCAGCCTGCATGACCTGTCAGCGAATGCTGCTGGCAGCTGAAGTCGAGCTCGCGACAGTGGTTTTGTAGGAGCGGCGTAAGCCGCGAAGCTGGCAGCAATGAAGTTACCAACAAGCCCGCAATCGCATGGGTTGCGAGCTTCGCGGCTTACACCGCTCCCACAAAAAGAGGAAAACCGATGCCAAGGGTTTGGCATCGGTTTCCGGGTGACTCAACGATCAAGTGGAAAGCACTACCGAAGCCACAAGGGCTTCAGCTCTCCGGCGTAGCCGCCTTGTAAACCGGCTCACCATCAACCCAGGTCGACAACACCTTCAGGTCATCAAGCTGGTCGGCAGCGACTTTCAACGGGTCACGATCCAGCACCACGAAGTCGGCACGCAAGCCGGGCTGCAGCTTGCCTACCAGGGCTTCATCATGGCCAGCCCATGCCGCGTCGCTGGTGAAGCCGCGCAGCGCTTCGGCGGCGCTCAGGCGCTGCTCGGGCTTCCAGCCACCTGGCGGCTGGCCGTCGCGGTCCTGACGGGTCACCGCTGCGTACAGGCCCAGACGCGGGTCAACCTGCTCCACCGGGAAATCAGAGCCCAGGGCCAGACGCGCGCCGCTGTGCAGGAAGCGCTGCCAGGCATAGGCACCGAGGATGCGTTCCGGCCCGACACGCTGCTCGGCCCAGCCCATGTCCGAGGTGGCGTGGGTCGGCTGCATCGAGGCGATCACCCCGAGCTTGGCGAAACGCGGGATGTCCTGCAGTGACACAACCTGCGAGTGTTCGATGCGCCAGCGGTGATCGGCGTCCTTGTGGGTGCCCAGCACCGTCTCGTAGGTATCCAGCACGATGCGGTTGCCGCGATCACCGATCGCATGGGTAGCGACCTGCACCTTGCAGCCGTCGGCCTTGCGCACGGCGACTTCGAACTCCTCCGGCGAGGTCATCAGCAGGCCGTGGTTATGCGGGTCGTCGCTGTAAGCGGTCAGCAGGGCCGCACCGCGGCTGCCCAACGCGCCATCCATGTACAGCTTGACCCCGCGCATCTGCAGGCGACCGCCGGGATGGGCGTACAGGCCGGTCTTGCACAGGTCCTCCAGCGCTTCGTTGTTGCCATCGGCATAGGCGTCGATGCGCAACGGCAGCTTGCCCTGGTCAGCCAGACGCTTCATCAGCGCCAGATCCTCGCGCGACACGCCCATGTCATGCACACCGGTCAGACCATTGCTGACCGCCGCCTGCAGCGCAGCCTGCAGGCGCTTTTCACGCGAAGCGTCATCCAGTGCCGGAATCTGCGAATAGACCAGCGACGCCGCACCATCGACCAGCACGCCACTCGGCTTGCCAGCAGCATCGCGCAGGATGCGCCCGCCCTCCGGCTGCCAGTCTCCGGATAGCGATTTCCCAGCTTTCTCGGCAAGGTGGATGGCGGCGCTGTTGACCCAGCCGGCATGGCCGTCGATACGCTCCAGATAGACCGGCCGCTGCGGGAACGCCGCATCCAGATCGGCGGCGGTGGGGAAATCGGTATTGTCCCAACGGTTCTGGTCCCAACCACGCCCCAGCAACCACTCGCCGGGCGCCAGGGTTTTCTCGAAGGCCTGCAACCGCTCCAGTACTTCGCCGCGATTGCGTGCGCCGGTGAGATCGGCCTGCATCAGGGTATTGCCCAGGCCCATGATGTGCGCATGGGCATCGATCAGGCCCGGCACCACGGTCGCGTCGCCCACGTCGATGCGCGGTGCCTGCGGGTACAACTGCAGCAGTGCATCGGCACTGCCCACGTCCAGTACCTTGCCGCTGTCACTTTCCCAGGCGATGGCACCGACCACCGGCTGTGCCGGGTCGCCGGTGCGGATGGTATCGGCGACCAGCAGCTTGACCTCGGCCTGGGCCGGGAGCGCATGCAGACAGGGAAGCAACAGGGCGACACAGGCAAGACGACGCATCAGGCACGCTCCACAACGGAATGCGTGGACTATGCCGTCATCGGCCCAGCCTGACAAACCGTGCCCTGCACCTCAGCCGGGCAGAAACGCCCGCTGCGCTCAGTCGGCGCTTACATCGACGCGGACGCGGATCTGTTCGCCGGGGTGGTAGTCGCGATGGGTGCGGTATTGCCGGCCAGCGTATTCGTAGGTGACGTCGTAGCCATCCACCCGCTCGCTCTCGCTGCCATAGCCACTGGGCTCACAGACCCGCACGTCACCGCGCTGGTAGGTCGGCCGGTTGCTGGCTTCGTAGATCGCGCGACCGGCAGCGCCGCCGGCAATGGTGCCGACCGCGGTACCCAGGTAGCGGCCATCGCCACCACCGATGCGGCTGCCGATCACCGCACCGGCCAGGCCACCGATCACCGTCGCCCACTGGCGACCGCTTTCGTTGCCCTGCCGGTACTGGCCGTTGTCGTAGCCACGCTGGTCGTAGCCATCATTCCGATAGCCGTTGTTGCCGTAGCTGTTGTTGCCGTAGCCACCGGCCTGATAACCATTGTTGTTATCCACATAACCGCCATCGTTGCGCTGATAGCAGCGCTCATTGCGCCCCTGATTGCCGTTGACGATGACCGGGTCTACCCGCACTACCCGCGCATAGTCGTACACCGCACCGTTGCCGGCGTTGTCACCGCCGCGGTACTGGCCATCGTCATGGCGCGGGTCCGGCCGGTACTGGCCATCATCGTAAGAGCCATTGGGCCGATATCGGCCGTCGTCATAACGCTGCGCGGACGCGCTGAAAGCAACCAGACCACCGGCAACAAGGACAGCGGCAACAGCTAGCGAGCGACTCATGGCAGCAACCACTCCGGCAGGAATGAGGAACAAGGGATGAGCGATGCTCAGGCGCGGCGGGTGAAACGACCCTGAACCGGCCCGGCCAGCGCTGAACGCTCGCCGGGCCAGCGCCAGGTCAGGCCGAAAACTCGGTATCCAGGCTGATCGGCACCGCACTCAGCGCCTTGGACACCGGACAGTTCTGCTTGGCGTCATCGGCAATTGCGCGGAACCGGGTCTCGTCCAGGCCCGGCACCACCGCCTTTACCTTCAGCCGGATCTGCGACAGCTGCGGGCCGCCCTCCATCGACAGGTCGACATCGGCACGGGTGTCCAATGAGGTCGGTGGGAAGCCGGCCTCGCTGAGCTTGGCCGACAGCGCCATGGTGAAGCAGCCTGCATGCGCGGCAGCGATCAACTCCTCGGGGTTGGTGCCCTTCTCATCACCGAAGCGGCTGTTGAAGGCGTAGCGGGTGTTCTCCATCAAGCCGCTCTGCGGCGTGCTCAAGCGGCCCTGCCCAGTCTTCAGATCACCTTCCCAGCGTGCGGTGGCGTGACGCGAAATACCCATGGTCGAACTCCTCGTGGTGGATGACGCAGCCAGCCTAGCCCACGTCGCGTTAGCAGTTTGTGCGGTGCAGCTGTGGGCGCAACGGCGTGCCCGAAGACCAGGGGCAACACCGTGGCTGATCGCAGCCCTGCCCTGTTTTTGCGTGCCTTGCGGCACTGATTTGTTGTCCAAATACGCCCGGAAGCAATTTTTATGGGCTTTTTCTTCGATTACCTATTGGCGTCACGCAATTCATGCCCTACATTTCGCTTGCCGACGGGGTCGGCACGACCAACAACCAACCGTTCACGGAACAGGAAATCATGGCAAAGACCGCTAAAAAGGCTGCCCCGAAGAAGGCAGTGAAGAAAGTAGCCACGAAGGCTGCAACCAAGGCTGCCGCCAAGCCGGCCGCACCGAAGCCGATCAAGGAAGCACTGACCAAGTCCGGTCTGGTCGCCCACATCGCTGAAGCCACCTCGGTTGCTGCCAAGGACGTGCGCGCTGTGTTCGCCGCCCTGGAAGGCGCCGTCGCCGCCTCGGTCAACAAGAAGGGCGCTGGCTCCTTCACCCTGCCGGGCCTGCTGAAGATCTCCACCGTGAGCGTTGCTGCCAAGCCGAAGCGCAAGGGCATCAACCCGTTCACCAAGGAAGAGCAGTGGTTTGCCGCCAAGCCGGCTACCACCAAGCTCAAGGTGCGTCCGCTCAAGAAGCTCAAGGACGCTGCGCTGTAATCAGCGCGCCCCTTGGCGAAGAAACGGGACGGCCCTGCCGTCCCGTTTTTTTTTGGGGGTTTTGGTGTGGTGGAAAACGTTCCCATGGCCCGCAGCGTTCTGCCGGTGGCATCGGGAAAACGCTGGAACACAGCGTCATGGTCCAACGCCTCGTACCCGCGCCAGCACCGGCCTATGGTGGCCACTCCCACCGCTTCCCCACGCAGTCCACCATGTCCATCAGCAAGCATCGCTACCGAATCTCCGTCACTCCGATCGAGACTGACGGCCAGCAGTGCAGCGGCCGCTGCTCGATCGAGTTCGAACAGCGCAGCCAATACAACTGGATGCGCCAGCTGGAATCCGCGCAAGGTCAGCGTCGACTGTCCTGCAATGAGGACGCCGGCGTCGTGGTTGTCACCGGCCTGCTGGAAACACTGGCCGAATCGGCAGGCAAGCCCGACAGCCTGTTGAGCGCCCTGCAGCCGGAGCTCGGCCAGTTGCTGCACAAGCTCAAGCAGCTGCAGAGGCCGCTGGAATAAGTCGCTGGCCGTAAACCTTGCGCCCAGCAGCCCGCTCATCGGTCTCAATGACAGGGAGATCAACCGGCAGTATGTGCGCCCGATTGAATCCGGCCTGCTAATTGACCGTTCACCCGATCCGGTTATCTTGCTAGTCCAACCAGCCGCCATCACTGAGTGCGCCCGATGAACCTGCGTTCCCTGCCCCTCCCCTGCATCGCCTTGATCGCCATCGCCGGCAGTGCCCATGCCGCACCGCAGGTCAACGGCAAGCAATTGACTGTGGGTGCCGCCGACGTGCAGCAGTACCTGGACGGCAGCTTCCCGCGCACCCAGAAGGCGCTTGGCGGCCTGCTGGCACTGACCGTCAGCCAGCCGCGGCTGACCTTGCCGCAGGGCAGTCGCCTGGATCTGGGCTTCAACCTGGCCATGGCCGCGGGTGGTTCGTCGATGCCAGTGGGCGATGTACAGATCAGCAGCGGCCTGCGCTACGACGCACAGACCCAGGGCTTCCATCTGGACCAGCCCACCGTTGATGGCTTCCGCCCCAGCGCCGGTGGCGGCGAGCTGGATTCAAGCACCCGCAGCCTGCTCAACAGTTGGTTGGCCGACTACGCCCGCCGCGAGCCGATCTACAAGATCGACCCGGCCATCGCCAAGGTGATGGGCGTACTGCAGGTGAAGTCGGTGGGCATCCAGAACGGCCGCATTGCCGTGGACTTCAACCAGAACCTGGGCAGCTTCGTGCCGCAGGGATTGCTGGGCAACTGAGCCGGACAGCTTTAGAAACGAAAGAGGCCGCAATTGCGGCCTCTTTCATTTTGATCTGCTTGTGGGAGAGGCGTAAGCCGCGAAGCCGGCGATGTACCAGCCTCGAAGCCGGGCCTTTCCCCAACAGAGCCGTTTCGACTTTCATTGGCAGCACCTGAGCTGACACCAGCTTCGCGGCTTACGCCGCTCCCACAAGAGCAGCGGGCGCCTTTCAGCGCTTGGGCTGCAGCATCGTGCCGGTGCACTTGGGCGAGCCGCAACGGCATTCCCAGATCTTCTTCAGGCGCGGGGTGTGGCGCTCGGCCAGGGTGATGCCGTAGTTGTAGGTCAGCTCTTCGCCCGGCTTGATATCGCGGATGGCTTCGATGAACACCTTGTCGGCGGTGCGGTCATCACCTTCTGCCTCTTCGATCATCGCCTCGCAGTTGGGATCGCAGCTGTGGTTGATCCAGCGTGCGTCGTTGCCCTTGTAGTTGGCATCGATGACGTAATCGTCGTTCAGGGTGAACAGGAACGTGTGGCCGGATTCCACATCGCCGGCATCATCCGCATCCACTTCGGCATGGGTACGGTGCTTGCCCTTGTACTCGATGACGCGCTCGCCCTTCTTGAGATCGGCCACGGCGAACACGCCATTGCCGTGGATGGAGGATTTGCGTGCCTGGATCTTCTTGGGCATGTACATGGCCGGAACTTGAGTGAGGCAGTGATTCTCGCCCATCGGGCTTTACAACCCAAGGGCTGGGATTGGGGATTGGCAAGAGTGTGGCGCTGCGTGGTCTCTGGCCTGCTGTTGCTTCCCGGCAAACCGAAAGCACGAAGCAGCGGCTGCGCCGCCCCCTCTCCTGCCTTCGGCGTCCTCTTCCGCGAGGGCAGAGGAAACAGCAACGGCTGCACAGCACACTTGCTGCTGACTTTGGCTCCCTCTCCCCTTGTGGGAGAGGGTTGGGGAGAGGGGTAGCTGTTGGCGCAGGATCAAAACTCACCAATACCCCTACCCGACTACGTTTAAGCAGAAGCGAACTACAGCGGCTGCGCCGCCCCCTCTCCTGCCTTCGGCATCCTCTCCCACGAGGGGAGAGGAAACAGCTGCAGTCCCCTGTTTGGCTGGGGGTTTCTGCCACCTGAACGGCAAAACTTGGCCCCCCGGACCAGAAAGCGTACAATTTTGGTCCACATTGATACCCCCGCTCCCGCAATGCTCCGCGTCACCAAGCTCACCGATTACGCCACCGTCGTCCTGACCGTGCTCGCCGCACGGCCGGCCGAAGTGCTGAGCGCGACCGACCTGGCTGAAGCCGCCGGATTGGAGCCGCCCACCGTCAGCAAGCTGCTCAAGCCACTGGCCCAGGCCGGCCTGGTTGAAGGCCTGCGCGGCGTGCATGGCGGTTACCGGCTGACCCGCCCGGCCTCCGAGATCACCCTGATCGAGATCCTGGAAGCAATGGAAGGTCCGCTGGCCATCACCGAATGCAGCCAGGAGCAGAGCCAGTGCGGCCTTGCCGGGCAGTGCGGTGTGCGCTCGAACTGGCGGCTGATCAATGACGTCGTTTCCGATGCCCTGCGCGGCGTCACCCTCGCGCAGATGCTGCACCCCTTACCGCTTGCCGACCGTCGACGCATCAGCGCCGACGTCGTCTCCTGAACAACCGTAGGCAGCCCTGATGGCCACCGAGATCATCGAAAAGGTCGACACCGTCGACAGTCCAAACCGTGAAATCCACGAACAGCTGGGGCGCAAGTACGACGCCGGCTTTGTCACCCTGATCGAGTCCGAGTCGTTCCCGCCAGGCCTGGACGAGGATGTCATCCGCGCCCTCTCGGCCAAGAAGGACGAGCCCGAGTGGATGACGCAATGGCGCCTGGACGCCTACCGCCACTTCCTGACCATGCGCCAGCCGGACTGGGCCAAGCTGCAGATCGGCCCGATCGACCTGCAGGCGCTGAGCTACTTCTCCGCGCCCAAGGGCCCGAAGTACCAGTCGCTGGACGAAGTGCCCAAGGAGCTGCTGGACACCTACGAAAAGCTCGGCGTGCCGCTGCATGAGCGCGCAAAGCTTGCCGGTGTGGCGGTGGATGCGGTGTTCGACTCGGTTTCGGTCGGCACCACCTTCCGCAAGGAACTGGCCGAAAAGGGCGTGGTGTTCTGCTCCATCTCCGAAGCCATCCGCGAATACCCGGAGCTGGTGCGCAAGTACCTGGGCTCGGTGGTGCCGGTGGGCGACAACTATTTCGCCGCGTTGAACTCGGCAGTGTTCTCCGACGGCAGCTTTGTCTTCATCCCGGCCGGCGTGCGCTGCCCGATGGAGCTGAGCACCTATTTCCGCATCAACGCCAGCAATACCGGGCAGTTCGAGCGCACCTTGATCATCTGCGAAGACAAGGCCTACGTCTCCTACCTGGAAGGCTGCACCGCGCCGATGCGCGATGAGAACCAGCTGCACGCCGCGGTGGTCGAGCTGGTTGCGCTGGAAGATGCCGAGATCAAGTATTCGACCGTGCAGAACTGGTACCCGGGCGACGAGAACGGCGTCGGCGGCATCTACAACTTCGTCACCAAGCGTGCCGAATGCCGTGGCGCGCGCTCCAAGGTGACCTGGACCCAGGTGGAAACCGGCTCGGCCATCACCTGGAAGTACCCGTCCTGCGTGTTGCTGGGCGACGACTCGGTCGGTGAATTCCACTCGGTTGCGCTGACCCACCACCGCCAGCAGGCCGATACCGGCACCAAGATGATCCACGTCGGCAAGCGCACCAAGAGCAAGATCATCTCCAAGGGCATCAGCGCCGGCCGTGGCCAGAACACCTACCGCGGCCTGGTGCGGGTTGACCGTGGTGCCGAAGGCGCGCGCAACTACACCCAGTGCGACTCGCTGCTGATCGGCAAGAAGTGTGGCGCCCACACCTTCCCCTATATCGAGGTGAAGAACCCCAGCGCCACCGTCGAGCACGAGGCCACCACCTCCAAGATCTCCGACGACCAGCTGTTCTATTGCCGCGCCCGCGGCATCGACCAGGAAAACGCGGTGTCGATGATCGTCGACGGCTTCTGCAAGCAGGTCTTCAAGGAACTGCCGATGGAGTTCGCGGTGGAAGCCAAGAAGCTGCTGGAAGTCTCACTGGAAGGATCGGTCGGATGAGCCGCCTGCCACTGCTACTGCTGGCCGTGCTGCCGTTCGCAGCCTCCGCCGCGGCGCCGGGCAAGGCCTGCGATGACGCCCGCACCCAGTTCGAACTCAACGAGTGTGCGGCGGCAGAAGCCACCGCCGCCGACGCCGAACTCAACGCCGTGTACCGGCAGGTGATGCAGAAACTGCAGGGCCAGCAGGTCGCCATCGACAAGCTGCGCGCAGCCCAGCGCCTGTGGATCCCGCTGCGCGACGCTGATATCGAAGCGCGCTATCCGGTGGGCAAGGACGAGAATCCGCGTGTCCTGTACGGCTCGATGTACCCGATGCTGTACTCGGCCAACAAGGCCGAGCTGACCCGCAAGCGCACCCAGTGGCTGCGCGCCACCTTCCTCGATCGCGCCGAAGGCGAGCTCTGATCGCCCCGCTCCCTACATATTGAAGAACGCACCCTCATGCTGAAGATCGAAAACCTCCACGCAAGCATCGGCGACAAGGAAATCCTCAAGGGCCTGTCGCTGGAAGTGAAGCCGGGCGAAGTGCACGCCATCATGGGCCCGAACGGCGCCGGCAAGTCCACCCTCGGCAATGTCCTGTCCGGCCGCGACGGCTACGACGTCACCGCTGGCAGCGTGCAGTTCGAAGATGGCGACCTGCTGGAGCTGGAACCGGAAGCACGCGCCGCCGCCGGCCTGTTCCTGGCCTTCCAGTACCCGGTGGAAATCCCCGGCGTCAACAACACCTACTTCCTGCGTGCCGCGCTCAATGCGCAGCGCAAGGCACGTGGCGAGGAAGAACTGGACTCGATGCAGTTCCTCAAGCTGGTCCGGCAGAAGCTGGCCGTGCTGCACCTGAAGGACGAGCTGCTGCACCGTGGCGTCAACGAAGGCTTCTCCGGTGGCGAGAAGAAGCGCAACGAGATCTTCCAGCTGGCCGTGCTCGAACCGAAGCTGGCGATCCTCGATGAGACCGACTCCGGCCTGGACATCGATGCGCTGAAGAGCGTGGCCGATGGCGTCAACGCACTGCGTTCGCCGGAGCGTTCGTTCCTGGTCATCACCCACTACCAGCGCCTGCTCGACTACATCAAGCCGGACGTGGTGCACGTGCTGGCCGACGGCCGCATCGTCAAGACCGGTGGCCCGGAACTGGCGCTGGAGCTGGAAGCCCACGGTTATGACTTCCTGAAGGACCGCGTGGTCCGCGAGGCCGCCAAGTAATGAATGCCCTGCTCGATTCACTGGCCGGCACCTTCTGCGGCAGCAAGGAGCGCGCCGAGCTGCTTGAAGCCGCACTGAAAACCGGCCTGCCCGCCGCCCGCAACGAGGCCTGGAAGTACACCTCGCTGCGCCAGCTGGAGCGGCGCAGCTTCACTGCCGCGCCGCTGCAGGCCCCGGACATCGATGCCGCGCTGCTGGCTGACATCCCGTCGCCGCGCCTGGTCTTCGTCAACGGTCGCCACAGCGCTGCGTTGAGCGATCTGTCGTCGCTGGATGCCGGTGTGCAGGTGCGCACCTTGTCTGCCGTGCAGGCCGAAGAGCCCGAGGCGCTGCGCTTCCTTGGCCGTCGCTTCGAGCGCGCCGAAGAAGTGTTCGCCCAGCTCAATGCCGCACTCGCCGATGAAGGCGTGCTGGTGCAGGTCGCCGACGGCATCGTCAGCGAAACGCCGCTGCATCTGGTATTTGTCAGCGCGGCGGATTCCAGCGACCACGCCTGGCATCACCGCCACCTGATCGAGCTGCGCCGTGGCGCCGTGTTCGGCCTGGTCGAGCACCACCTGCAGGCCGGCGACAGCGCGCACCTGGACAACACCCTGGTCCACGTCCACATCGCCCAGGACGCCGTGCTGTCACATGCCCGCGTGCAGGCCGACAGTGCACGTGCCACCTCGCTGCTGCGCACCGATGCGGTGCTGGCGCGCGATGCGGAATACCGCCGCATCGACCTGGAACTGGGCGCTGCACTGAGCCGTCATGAGCTCAACGTGCGTCTGGAAGGTGACAACGCCAAGCTGACCGCCAATGGCGTGCTGCTGGGTACCGGTCGTCGCCATATCGACACCCGCCTGGGCATCGAGCACATCGCCAAGGACACCAGCGCCGAGCTGGTCTGGCGCGGCGTGGCGGCCAACCGCAGCCGCGTGGTGTTCCACGGCGGTATCGGCATCCGCGAAGGCGCCGATGGCACCGATGCCAACCTGTCCAACAAGAACCTGCTGCTGTCGGCCGATGCCGAGATCGATACCCAGCCGACGCTGGTGATCGACGCCGAAGAGGTCAAGGCGGCGCACGGTGCAACCGTCGGCCAGCTCGACGCAAACGCGTTGTTCTACCTGCGCTCGCGCGGCCTGCCGGCGGAAACCGCGCGCGCCATGCTCAGCGCTGCGTTCTGCCACGAGCCGCTGTCCGCGGTGGAAGGCGTCCTTACCGAAAAGCTGGCCCGCCACCTGGACCAGGCACTGCAACAGGCAGGCATGGCATGAATCTCAGTTCCCCGCGTCCGATCCACACTTCAGTTACCGCCCCCGATTGGGAGCGCGTGCGCGCCGATTTCCCGCTGCTGATGCGCGAAGTCAACGGCAAGCCGCTGGTGTATTTCGACAATGCCAACACCGCGCAGAAGCCGCTGTCGGTGATCGGCGCGGTGGACGAGTTCTACCGCCGCTACAACGCCAATGTCAGCCGCGCGGTGCATGCGCTCGGCACCGAAGCTACTGATGCCTACGAAGGCGCACGGACCAAGCTGGCGCGCTTCCTCAACGTGCGCAGCGATGAGCTGGTGCTGTGCAGCGGCACCACCTTCGCGATCAACCTGGTCGCGTATTCGTGGGCATTGCCGCGCTTGAAGGCTGGCGATGTGATCCTGGTATCGCGCATGGAGCACCACGCCAACATCGTGCCCTGGCAGCTGGTCGCCGAGCGCACCGGCGCCACTATCCGCGTGGCCGAGATCAGCCCCGACGGCAGCCTCGACCTGGACGCGCTGCACGCAGCGATGACGCCGGAAGTGAAGCTGCTGGCGCTTACCCACGTCTCCAACGTGCTCGGTACGATCAACCCGGTGCGCGAGATCTGCCGCGAGACGCGCAAGCGCGGCATCGTCACCGTGATCGACGGCTCGCAGGCCGCACCGCACCTGAGCGTGGACGTTGCCGCCATCGGCTGCGATTTCTACGTGGTGACCGGCCACAAGATGTGTGGCCCGACCGGCACCGGCGCGCTGTGGGCACGTCGTGAGCACTTGCAGGATATGCCGCCCTTCCTTGGCGGCGGCGAGATGATCAAGGAAGTCAGCTTCGAGGGCACCGTGTTCAACGATGCCCCGCACAAGTTCGAGGCCGGTACTCCGAACATCGCCGGTTTCATCGGCTTGGGCGTGGCGGTGGACTACCTGGAAGCGCTGGGTCGCGAACACATCGAAGCCCGCGAACAGGAACTGCTGGCCCACTTCACCGAAGAACTGCAGAGCGTTGAAGGCCTGCGCATCTTTGGCACCGCGCCGAACAAGGCGGCGGTGGTGTCGTTCCAGATCGAAGGCGCGCATGCGCACGACCTGGCGACCCTGCTAGACCTGCAAGGCGTCGCCGTGCGCTCTGGCCAGCACTGCGCGCACCCGCTGCTGCAGTACTACGGCGTAGCCGCCACCTGCCGCGCCTCGCTGGCGTTCTACAACACGCATGACGAGATCGAGTCCTTCATTGCGGCGTTGAAGAAGGTGCGCACCCTGTTGGGTTGAGCAGTCGCATTGTGTTTGTGGGAACGGCGTGAACCGTGAAGCCGATAGCACTACAGACCGAAATTCAAACAGCGAAAGCGCCCTCACCCCACCCGCTCTCCCGTAAACGGGAGAGGGGCTAAGGCGCAGCGCTGGTTTTGTAGGAGCGGCGTGAGCCGCGAAGCCACAAATCCAACAGCACAGCTCTACCCCTCCCCAGCCCTCCCCTTGCCTTCGGCAAAGGGAGGGAGCGCATTGCTGGCTTCGATAGCGTCCTCGGCACTGCATTCGTTCTGGTTGTGGGAGCGGCGTAGGCCGCGAAGCCGACAGATTGTCAGGTCGTGGTGTCAACGAGCGCTGCAGCGACGCCTGCTTCGCGGCTTACGCCGCTCCCACAAACCACCAGATCATCCCTGCTGCACAGCGTTGCTCACACATGCCATAATGCGAACAATTCGCATTTGCACAAACGATGAGCCCCGCGTCGTCCTCCCTCCTCGCCGCCCTGTTCCGCGACCACCACCACTGGTTACTGGCACGGCTGTGCCGGCAGTTGCGTTGCCGCTGGGATGCCGAAGACCTCACCGCCGAGACCTTCAGCCAGGTTGCAGCCTCGCGCACGCCACTGACCAGCATCGACGAACCGCGCGCGTTCCTGACCACCATTGCCAAGCGCCTGCTGTTCCATCTGCGTCGGCGCCGTGATCTGGAACAGGCCTGGCTGGAGCAGTTGCGGCACAGTCCTGAAGCGTTTTCGCCCTCGCCCGAGGAACGTGCACTACTGCTGGAAACCGTGCTGCTGGTCGATCGCAGCATGCAGTCGCTGCCGGCACCGGCGCGCGCCGCCTTCCTCTACAGCCAGCTCGATGGCATGGGCCACGAGCAGATCGCACAACAGCTTGGCGTATCGGTACGCACGGTCGGTCGCTACCTGCGCCAGGCCTGGAGCTGCTGCCTGCAGGACCTGCAGCACACGGATCTGGCTCCATGAGCGGGCAAGCGGCGATGGACGCTGCCATCGACTGGATGGTGCTGCTGCAATCCGGCAGCGCCGATGCGGACAGCGAACAGCAGCTGCAGCGCTGGCTCGACGCCTCGGCCGAACATCGCCAGGCCTGGCAGCAGCTGCAGGAGATCCAGGGGCGCTTCCACCGCCTGCGCGAGGTTGCCCGGCGTCACCCTGGCCAGGATCAACAGGCGCGCGAACTGCTGCTGCGCCCGTCGCGGCGTGTCGCACTGCGCTCGCTGGCGGCCTTTGCACTCACCGCTGGCGGCGCCGCGTTGCTGGCCGACCGCAAATTCCCGCTGCGCGAACTCAGCGCCGACCTGCGCACCGCAACCGGGCAACGCCGCCGCTTTGCACTGGATGACGGCAGCACCCTCACGCTGGATGCACGCAGCGCGATGGACCTGGATTTTGGCGCCAGCCAGCGCCAACTGTGGCTGCGGCGTGGGCGCGCATTGCTGGACATCGCCGCCGATCCACGCCCCGTGCTGCTGCACAGCCTGCACGCAAGACTCAGCCTGTTGCGCGGCAGGTTCATGGTGGAGCGCTACGAGACATCCACCCAGGTTGCCGCACTCAGCGATCACGTACTGATCGAGGACGAGCGCGGCCACAGCCAGCGCCTGCTGGCCGGGGAAAGTGCACGCATCGATGCCGGCGGCATCACCGCACTGGGCAGCAGCCCGGCGCAGCTGACCGATTGGCTGCACGGGCGGGTCAGCCTCGACAATGCGCCACTGCTCGATCTGGTCGAGCGCCTGCGCGCTTACCGCAGCGGCTTCCTGCGGGTGTCGCCAGAGGCCGCCGCGTTGCGCGTGCAAGGCGTGTTCGCGCTGGATGACAGCGATCGCACGCTCGCCGCCCTGGCCGAAACCCTGCCCTTGCTGATCCGTTCCTATGGCCCGGTCACCCTGATCGAAAAAAAATAGCGTGAGCGTGTCCGGTTTCTCGCCTTCGATACACATCCCTATCCGAAACCCTCTTTCGGAAGCCGTATCGATGTCCGCCTCCCCCCTGCTTCGCCCTTCCTGCCTTGCCCTGGCCCTGTCGCTGGCCTGCGCCGTTCCGCTGGCCCACGCGCAGACCGCAGCCGCCGATGCGGCAGTGCTCGACTACCAGATCGCCGCCGGCCCGCTGGGCACCAGCCTCAACCGCATCGCCGCCAATGCCGGCCGCACCCTGTCGGTGGACCCCGCCCTGCTGCAGGGCAAGCAGGCAAAGGCCGTGCATGGCCAGTATTCGGTCGAACAGGCCGCCGCCCAGGCGCTGCAGGGCAGCGGCCTGCAGCTGGCCACCACCGCCAGCGGCGCGCTGACCGTACAGCGCGCGCCGGCCAACGGCGTGGAACGCATCGGCACGCTACGGGTGCAGGGTGACCAGGGAAACCGAACCCAGCTGGGCGATGACAGCCGCAATTCGGCCGACACGCCTTACACTTCCGCGCAGTCCGGTGCGCACCTGTCGCTGCAGCAGATCGAGCGTTCGCGCGGCACCCAGGCCGGTGACATCTTCAAGAGCGTGGCCGGTGTCATCAACGGCGACAACCGCAACTCCGGCGCGCTCGATCTGAACATCCGCGGCATGCAGGGTTTCAACCGCGTGCCGGTGCTGATCGACGGCAGCCAGCAGCAGGTCACCGTCTACCGCGGCTATGCCGGCGTGGCCGGGCGCAGCTATATCGACCCGGACATGATTGGCGGCATCGACATCCAGAAGGGCCCGACCGGCGGTGCCGAAGGCGTCGGTGCCATCGGCGGCGTGGTCAGCATGCGCACCTTGAACGCCGAGGACATCATCACCGGCGACAAGGATTGGGGCATCCGCCTGAAGGGCGGTTTCAGCGACAACTCCACTTCGCCGCCACCGGCCTTCACCACCGGCGGCCTGCGCAATGGCGGCCGTTTCCTGACCGCCTGCGGTGGTGGCCGCACCTGCACGGTGCAGCAGCTGCCCAGCGAATTTGCCGATGAGACCGGCATGGATCGGCCATCCACCGGCACCCCGACCGGCGGCAGCGGCAGCATCGCCGCGGCCAAACGCTGGGGCGAGTTCGAAGTGCTGGGCGCCTTCGCGCGACGCAAGACCGGCAACTATTTCGCCGGCGAGAACGGCCCGGGCGCGCCCGAGCCGCACTATGCGACCTCGCGCACCACGGACAGCCGTGGCCGTTGGGTCGAGTACACCACCGTCAGCTTCGAGGGCCTCAACCGCTTCCGTGCCGGCGAAGAAGTGCTCAACACCTCGGTGGACAACCAGTCCTGGCTGCTCAAGGGCACCTGGAAGCCCAGCCCCGACCAGGCGCTGGAACTGGGCCGCATGAAATACCAGAGCCGCTACGGCGAGCTGATGCCGTCGGCCATCCTGCGCGGTGAAGGCGCGCTGCAATCGGCGCTCAGCGATGTCGATGCCGATACCTGGACTGCGCGTTACCGCTGGCAGCCGGCCAACGAGCTGATCGACTTCAAGGCCAACGCCTGGCGTACCGCCTTGGACAACACCATCCGCAACGTCTACTCGTTCCCGGCGCTGCCGCCGGAGTACACCTATATCGAGACCACGTATCGCCAGGCCGAGCGCTGGGGTGTCGACGCCACCAATACCTCGCGCTTCATCACCGCCTGGGGCGACGTCGCCCTGCAGTACGGCTTCACCCACGGCAAGGAAGACGTGCATCCGATCAGCGCCTCGCAGAGCTTCAGCAGCAACAACGCCAAGCGTGAGGAAAGCAGCCTGTTCGCCAGCGCCGAGTGGGTGCCCACCGATTGGCTGAAGTTCGACGCTGCCATCCGCCACACCCGCTACAAGAGCTATGACCGCGAGATCACCCGCGTGCCATCGCAGAGCCGCCCCATCACCTATACCGACGTCCACCTGCAGAACAAGGCCAGTGGCAATGCACCGATCGCGGCGATCACCTTCACCCCGTTCGAGGGCGTGCAGGTCTATGCCCGTTACGCCGAAGCACTGCGCATGCCCGGCCTGTTCGAAACCAGCTCCGGCCCGGTCCCCAGCACCTTTGCAATGGACCTGCGCCCGGAGCGCGCCAAGAACCGCGAGTACGGCATCAACCTGCTGCGCGACGGGCTGTTCACCGAAGGCGACCAGGCACGCCTGAAGCTGGCCTACTTCGACAACCACGTGAAGGATTACCTGACCCGCACCACCGTGCAGTTGGACGGCTGGGTATCGTCACCGGTGATCGAGAATATCGACAACGCCGACTTCAAGGGCTACGAGATCACCGCTGAATACCGCACGCCGCGCTTCTTCAGTGAGCTGTCCGGCAGCTATTACACCTACACCAACTTCTGCCACAGCGACCGCGCCTATCCGACCAAGTCAGCAGCCTGCCATCCGGGCGGCGTCACCGACAGCTATGCCAGCAACCATGTCCCGCCGCGCGCCTCCGGTGCGCTGACATTGGGCACGCATCAGCTGGACCAGCGCCTGACCGCCGGTGGCCGGGTCAGCTATACCGGCAACCGCCCGACCCTGCCGCGCGCCAGCAGCATCATCCCGGTGGTCGATTGGGGTTCCTACGTACTGGTCGACCTGTTCGCCAACTACCGCATCAACGAGCACGTCGCGCTCGACCTGAGCGTAGACAACCTCACCGACCGTTACTACATGGACGCGATGACGCTGGGCCTGATGGCCTCGCCCGGCCGCACCGTGCGCATGGGCTTCACCGTCAACTTCTGAGGAACCGCATATGTCCGCTTCCCCAATGCTGCTGGAACTCAGCCGCAGCCAACGCTTGAAGGCCGCCACCCACGGTACCCACGAGCGCCTGGACCAACGCATCATGCGCGGCGAACCGTTCGCCTCGCTGGAGAACTACCGGCGCTTCCTGCGCGTGCAGTACCGCTTCCACCGTGACCTGGCGGTGCTGTATTCGCTGCCTGCGCTGCAGGGCCTGTTGCCGGACCTGGCCGAACGCCAGCGTCTGCAGGAACTGCAGCAGGATCTGCTCGACCTCGGTGAAACCCTGCCCGCCGATGACAATGCCGCCTTGAGCAGCGACATCGACCCGGCCACCGCGCTGGGTTGGCTGTACGTGGTTGAAGGCTCGAATCTCGGTGCTGCCATCCTGTTCAAGCTGGCAGCGAAGATCGGCCTGGATGCCAACCACGGCGCGCGCCACCTGGCCGGGCATCCGGACGGCCGCGCGCGTCACTGGCGGCGCTTCACCGAAGCACTGGATGGCAACGCGCTGGACGCCGAGCAGGAGCAGCGCATGGTGGCCGGTGCCACCGCGGCATTCCAGCGCGTGCATGGCTACGTCGAGCAGGCCTTTGCCGACTGAGATGGAAGCAACGCTGAGCACCGCTCCAGTCCCGCCACGGCGCAACCGCGCCGTGCGCGTGGGCCATCTGCTACTGGGCATGTTGATGGTGGCACTGGGCATCATCGGCGCATTACTGCCGGTGATGCCCACCACCATTTTCATGATCCTGGCGGCCGCCTGTTTTGGCCGATCCTCGCCGCGCTTCGAACGCTGGTTGCTGCAGCACCCGCAGTTCGGCCCGCCATTGCGGCTGTGGCGTGAGCAGGGTGCGATGTCCAAGCGTGCCAAAGCATTTGCCTGCGGCGGCATGGCGCTGGGCTTTGCCATGTTCTGGTACTTCGCGCATCCATCGCTGCTGCTATGGCTGGCGGTTGCAGTCGGCATGGGTGGCTGCGCACTGTATCTGCTGACCCGGCCGCTGCCGCACGGCATGGCCGACGTTCCATCCCCGGAATCGGAAGAGCGCGGCATCCGCTCGGTCGCTGCAACCGTCACCGTGTTGCTGCACATCGGTCTGTTCGCGCTGTTGCTGTGGAGCCGCGCGCCATCAATCGATCCTCCATTGATGGCGCCGGCCGAGCGCACGCAACTGGTGATGTTGCCGCCACGTGCACCGGAGCAACCACTGGAGGAAGTGATTGCACCCACGCCCTCTGCCGCGGCTTCGGCGGCGAAACAGAAGCCCGAACCACCACGCCCAGTGCCGCCATCGCCACCGCGCGCCGCCGCCAATTGGATCGTTCCGCCGCCAGCGCCGCCGCAGCCCGTGCAGCAGGCGCCTGCCCCGCAGCAACAGGAGGCCTCGATAGCGGCCGCCCCGGTCACGCCACCGCTGCCCACCGGCCCCAGCGTGGCCAACCCCGGCAAGGACAGTTGGGAAGGCCGGGTCATGGCCAAGCTTGAACGGCATCGCCGCTATCCCAATGCCGCCCGCGCGCGCCGCGAACAAGGCGTCGCCCACATCCGGGTCAGCCTCGCCCGTGATGGCTCGGTGCTGTCGTTGGCGTTGGAGCAGACCTCCGGTTCGGCCATGCTCGATCAGGCCGCATTGGATACCTTCCGCCGCGCCGCGCCATTGCCGGCGGTGCCGGAAGCACGCAAGGCACCGCTGGAACTGTCGTTCCCGGTCGAGTTCTTCATGCGTTGAGGGCAAGGCAAACGACGCACTTGTAGGAGCGGCGTAAGCCGCGAAGCTGAAAGTCCAACAGCAAAAGCGCTACCCCTCCCCAACCCTCCCCTTGCCTGCGGCAAAGGGAGGGAGCAAAGCCCGGCAAGCGCTTCACCTGTAGTGGGGGGCGGGGGAGGCGGCACGGGGGGAGCGGCCCCGGCCCCCCGCCCGCGACGCAGGGGGAGACGCGGGCGGGGCCCGCGGGGGGAGGGGGGGG